>CAYXLY010000266.1:0-6483 GCA_964466005.1 uncultured Spirochaetaceae bacterium
CAAGCGGACCGAGCGGACCGAGCGTAAAGGCGGTCCAGGAATCGGCCTCGGGGTCGACGACAAGGCGATGGGCGGCGATGCCGAGAGCGGTCGCGAAGACGAGGGGCCTCCGGCGAGGTGGGCGACATCAGTCCGTTCATGAGTCGGGCCTTGTATTCGCTGCTCACTCGAGGATGCCAGAACGCCTGCAGCGATTCGGTCGAGCCGGGCGCCTGCAGTGCTCCCTCCAGTGAGATCACGGCTCGGAAGGCTTCTGGGTGATGCAGCGCCAGATCCAGGGCGAGCAGGCCGCCGACCGAGCAGCCCATGAAGACCGGTGATTCGAGGGAGAGCGTCTGGGCGAGCCGCACCGGCACCGAACGCAGGGAGCTGGAGCCGGAGTCCCCCATCCCAATGGCGCGCGGCGAGCATGAATTCCGGATCCGCCGCACAGAGGGTCGCGAGGGCTTCCGAGGTGATTTCCAGCCGAGCGGTCACGGGTCAGCACCTCCTTCGAGCCAGCCTATCACGACACGGCCCGTCCGCGCCTCGAGGCGAGCGACGGTGCTAGGCTCGAAGCGCTTCACCCGGCCAGGAAGACGGCGAGACGCCCGCCGGAGGCTGGCCCGGTATCCTCGTTTTCGAGCTACGGTCATCGGTCGTACGTCAGGGTCCCATCCTGAGCAGCCACTGGAGAAGCGGAATGAAGGCCTATGTGATCGTCGACATCACCATCACCGAGCGTGAGGGATTCACGACCTATGTCGGTCAGATCACGGACCTGATCGTCAGGCACGGCGGAAGGTACCTGGTGCGGGGGCCGAATCCGGAGGTGATCCTGGCAGGGTCGGTCCCCGTGCCGGAGCTGTTGGTGGTGGTCGAGTTTCCCTCGATGGAGAACGCACGCGCGTTCATCGATGCGCGCCAGGAGTTGGGACTGGCGGACCTGTTTGCCGGGTCGACGGACAGCCGCATCCTGCTGGCGGAGGGCGTGGGTTAGCCTGGATGTCGACTCCCGCTGCCGGGCGATCGACCGATCCCGGCGAGTCGTTCGGAGCCGACGCATCGCGATCAGCGTCGCCAGCGCGGCGAGCGCTCGGGGGGGCGGATACGGTCGCTGATGTCGGGCTCGATCAGGGGCAGAGCGTATCCGTACCGCAGACGTTCCCCGACGTCTCGATCGCGCCGCTCCACACTTGAGGGTTCGCGTTGCCGCCATTATTGCCGGCGAAGCGGTTTCCCCCATAGGCGCTGGGCCTGTTGCTGAAGATGGAGCCGGCGAGGCCTAGGCCCGTGCTATTGGATACGTCGTTGTCCTGCACGTTGCAGCCAGCGCAATCGATTCCGTCCCCCCCGCTTCCCGATACCCGATTTCCGATCACGATGGCTTCGAAGCCCTGGATTCCATCCGATCCGCTGTTGGCGACGAGGTTGTCGGCGACCCGACCGTCTTGAGACAGGATGCCGACCCCTCCGATCGTGCGCAGATGGTTGCCTGTGATCAGGCTCCATTGGCCGACGGAGATGCCGAAATCGCCGATGACGACGAGGGTGCAGTCTTCCACACGGGCGTCGAATCCGTTCTGGAAGATACCCGTGCCTCCGACCCCGCGGATATGCATGTCCTCGATTCGCCCATGGCTGGCCATGCTGCGGATTCCGAAGCTGCCGACGCCGACGATCGAGCCGTTCCGGACGCCGAGATTGTCGCTCGTCGCATCGGCATCGATCCCGACGCCGCTTCCCGATCCGGCGCAGCTGGGACACCGGATCCCGAAGCCGTTCAGGTCGAGGCTCACGTCTGGGCTCGTCACGACGATCCCAGACGTGTTCACGTCCGGCAGGTCCAGATTGCCCGTCAGCTGATGGCTCCCCGGGCTCGTGATCGTCACCGGCAGCCCCGGAGCGTCTCCCGCGAGGCAGCCCGTCTGGACGGCACAGGCCTGGTTGATCTCGAGTGTGCCATCGGAGGCGAGAGCAGAGCCGGCGAGGATGGGGGCGAGAGCGAGGAAGAGCAGAGCCGTCAGGAACCGGTGCATGGCAGGAGGTCCTCTCACATCCAATCGGGTCCATCACCGATCGATGCATGGGTACGGAGCATCATACGGGATCCCGGCGAAAGGACGCGACCGAATGCGGCGGGTGCTCCAAGTCTGAAGAGCTTCCCTGGCGGACCGACCCGCCTGCGCCAGGGGCGGCGATCTCGAGACGAGCCAGAGCTGCGCCACGGTGACAGGCTGCTTCTCGGTTGAACAGCCCGGTCTGCCCGTGACCATCGACGGGGGCGCCGGACTGCGCGTGACCCTGACGAGTGACCTCGTCGTCCCGAATGCCTCGACGATCGGGATCGACGCCGTCGGCTCCGGCGATCGTCGAACCTCGCCGTCGTCGAGGCGGGAGGGCTCACTGCGGAAGCGGCAATCGAGGTGTCGGGAAACGTCTGCGACGGCGACGCCGTGTGTCCGTGAGCGGCGTCGGACGCCGGCCCGCGCTCGCCAACGAATGGAGTGCTTGCGCGAGCGGTGGTCGCAGTCATTGGCGTCCGGGAGGGGCTGTCGGTGCTTGGGGCCTCGCGGGCTTGCGCGCCTCGGTCTCCCGCCCCGGGTCCAGCCTCACGAGCAGCGCGAGTCCGGGGGCGGCGAGCAGCGTCGTCAGGACGAAGAACGTCGCCCAGTCGACCCGATCCGCGAGCCAGCCCGAGCCCGAGGCGAGCAGGGTCCGGCCCAGGGCCATCAGCGAGGTCAGCAGCGCGTACTGTGTGGCGCTCATCCCGACGCGGCAGAGCGAGGAGAGGTAGGCGACGAAGGCCGACGCCGCGAGGCCGCCCGTGAAGCCGTCGGCTCCGATCGCGACGGTGAGCATCCCGAGGTCGCGCCCGACCCGCGCCTGGGCGGCGAAGAGCAGGTTCGTGATCGCCTGGAGGACTCCGCCTACGAGGAGCGAGCGGCCGATCCCCGCCCGCGCGACGAGCACGCCGCCTGCCACCACCCCCGCCAGATTCGCGAGGACCCCGAAGACCTTCGTGACGCTCGCGATCTCGACCCCGCTGAAGCCGAGCTCGTCGTAGAAGGGCATCGCCATCGCGCCGGCGATCGTGTCGCCGAACTTGTAGAGCAGCACGAAGGCGAACATGGAGAGCGCCCGCCGGCGCGTGAGCAGATCTCGAAGGGGAAGGAGTGCGAGGGCGACGCTGGCGCCAGGCACGCCGCCGTTCGGGGCCTCGGGCTCCGAAGCGAGGACCACGCCGACCGCACCGACCCCGACGCTGGCCGCCAACGACGCGAAGATCGTGGGCCACGACATGAAGTCCGCCATCGCCACGGCGCCCGCGCCCGCGACGAGCAGACCGCCTCGATACCCCGTCTGGGTGACGGCGGCGCCAGCGCCCTGCTCGGCGTCGCGCAGGACCTCGATCCGATAGGCGTCGACCGCGACATCCTGGGTCGCGGACCAGAACGCCACCATCAGGACGAGGGCGGCCGTGGCGAAGGGCGTCTGGACGGGATCGACGCCTCCGAGCGCGAGGATCGAGGCCGCGAGCGCCATCTGCGACAGGAGGGCCCAGGATCGGCGGCGGCCGAGGCGATGTCCCAGTCCCGGCAGACGCACGAGGTCGAGCGCGGGAGCCCAGAGGAACTTGGTCGCGTAGGGCAGACCCGTGAGCGCGAAGAGCCCGATGGAGGTCTTGTCGACGCCCCGCGTCGACAGCCAGTACGAGAGCGTCGAGGTCGTGAGCAGGAGCGGGAGGCCGCTCGAGAACCCCATCAGGAGGATCGCGAGCATGCGCCGGTCGGCGTAGAGCCCGATCGCCCGGTCCACGGTCGCGCGTATCTCCAGGGTCTTCTCCCTCCGCTCCGGCCTCGCCGGCAGACCGACCACTCGAAGCCATCGAGCGTCCTGATCCGGGCCCAGGCGTCGACGAAGTCCTGCACGAGCTTCTCGCGCCTTTCGAGTCTCGTGTCGTCTCCCGTGTGCGGTGGCGGGCTTCTTGCGAAGGCTCAGAGATTCTCGCGCGCGTCTTTCTCGATCGCTTCGTCGATCGCACGGGCCGTGCGGGTATCGGCACCCGAGCGGGCCGCGTGCATCTCGCCGAACGAGACACGATGACGCTCGCCCCATTTCTCGGGCCGCCAGAGGCCCGACCGCACGAAGGCCTTGGCGCAGTGGAAGAAGCAGTGCTCGACGTGGATCCGGATCGCCAGCACCGCCGGGCGCCCGCGTGCCGCGAGGCGTTCGAGCAGCTGCGGATCGCGGGTCAGTGCGGCCCGACCGTCGATGCGCAGCGTCTCGGGCGTCCCGGGGATCATGCAGATCAGGCCGACGTGCGGATTGCGCAGGATGTTCAGATGACCGAAGGCGAGCTTGTTTCCCGGCCGGTCGGGCACGACGAGCGTGTGTTCATCTTCGACGACCACGAATCCCGGAGCATCGCCCTTGGGCGACGCCTCGAGACGTCCCTGATCGTCCGCCGTGGCCATCACGAGGAACGGGCTCCGTTCGAGAAACGCGCGGCAGTAGTCGTCGAGCGCCGGCAGGATCTTCGTCTCGGCGCCGGGCAGGGTCTCGCCGAGCGTCTCTCGCAACGCTTCGACCGTCTCGATCGCGTAGGGATCCCTGTTCATACCCTATCCTCGATTCGCACGGGCGTGATCGCTCGAGCGGGACAGTCGGGAGGGTAGCGGGTCGCCTCGGGCTCACCTCTTCGCTTCGGCACGCCGCCCCCGGCCCTCGGGTGCCTCGGCAGAAGGCGCTCGGTCTCGCGGATCGGGGCGAGCGGGGCGCGGAGGCCAGGCCCGGGCGAGGGCCAGACGGGCGCCGCGACGAACTGCGCCCGGGCGCTGCAGCGGCGCACCGTGGCCCGGTGGGATGTAAGGCTCTTTCGCTCCGAACCTCCTCGGCTACCTTGCCGGCACCCACACATTCCGGCGCGGCTCGATGCTGGAGCGAGCCCCGGCGTGGAAGACGAAGTCTCGGACTCGATCGTGGCAGCTGCACGGGCTCGTTTCCCGCCTTGTGAAGCGCTTGCCCGGCCGTACGAGGAGCGCGCGTTCATCTCCCTCAGATCGCCTGGATCACCCGTGGCTATCCCCCCGACCACATCCGACGAAGTCGAGCCCCTCGAACGCTTCACCGATGCCGCCGTGCGTTGGACCATGGAGGTGATCGACCACCGACAAGCGGCCGCCCTGCAGATGCGCGGCGCCCGGGGAAGGCGCCAGACCGAGCAGGATCTGCGGGATCACGTCGAGTTCCTCGTCACCGCGCTGGCCGTCGACACACCCGCGTGCTTCACGGAGTACGTGCGGTGGCTCGCGACCGTGCTGGAGAGCCGCGGTGTACCCATCCAGATGCTGGACGAGTCGTTGGAGCTCCTCGCGGGCTTCTATGTCGGGGTGCTGGATGCGCCGCTGGCTGGACGGGCGGCCCGGATCCTGGAGCTCGGCCGCCGCGTGCTGGCCGAGCAGCGCACACCGGGGCAGGTGACCTACGGCGGTCATGTCCCCGACCCGCTTCCCCAGGCGGAGGCGTTCGCCCGACACCTCCTCGCGGGCGAAGTCGGGGCGGCGCGGTCGCTTGCCGCCGCCTGCTGGGAGTCGTGCGGCGAGTACGTGGAGGTCGCGACCCGTCTGTTCCAGCCCGCGCTCTACGATGTGGGCAGGGCCTGGCAGTGCAACGAGATCACCGTCGCGCAGGAGCACCTCGCCACGTCCATCAGCCAGACGCTGCTCGCAAAGCTCTTCCTCGAGGCGCGGGAGGGTGTGGCCGCGGCGTCTGGCGCGGGGCGGACGGCGCTCTTCGCCGGCATCGAGACGAACCGGCACGCGCTCGGCGTTCGTATCGTCGGCGACGCCTTCGAGCTCGCCGGGTGGTCGGTGCAGACGCTGGGCGCCGATACACCCGTCGAGGCGCTGGTCGCGCACGCGGACGCGACCCGACCCGACCTGGTCGGCCTCTCCGTGTCCATGGTGCAGCAGCTTCCCGCGCTGCAGCGGGCGTTCGGGATCCTCAAGAGCGAGCTGGGCACGCGGCGCCCCCTGCTCCTGG
Source organism: uncultured Spirochaetaceae bacterium (assembly GCA_964466005.1). Taxonomy (GTDB): domain Bacteria; phylum Myxococcota_A; class UBA9160; order UBA9160; family UBA4427; genus UBA4427. The sequence goes on from CAYXLY010000266.1 coordinate 6,025, forward strand.
TGGGCGGCCTGCCGACGAACCAGTTCGAGGACGTGTGGCGCTGGGTCGGAGCCGACGCCTGGGGGCCGGACGCCGCCCAGGCCGTACGAGAGCTGGCGTGATGCCGAAGAGCGCCCCGAGCCCCGAGCCTCGGGGCCTGCTGCCCTCGGCACTGCAGGACCTGAAGGCGGTGGTAGCCGCCGTGATCACGCGGGACGGCGAGCTGGAGGAGGCGAACGCGGGCTTCCGGCGCCTCGTGGCGGGGTCGGACCGCGACGTCCGCAGCCTCTTCCTGAGCCCGCGGTTCGATCAGCTCGCGGCACGGCGCGGCGACGCCACCGACGGAGCGGTCTACCGAGGCATCCTGACGTTAGGCGATGACGGAGCTGCCCGGTCGTTCACGGGCGGCGTCTACGTGACGGACGGCGACGAGCTCTGCCTGATCGCGGAGCCCGACGTCGCCGAGCTCGAGGCGAGCGT
>CAYXLY010000267.1:0-6459 GCA_964466005.1 uncultured Spirochaetaceae bacterium
TGGTGGGCATGGTGATTGATGTGGGCTCGGCCACCCTGGTGCTCGCCCCGCTCTGATCCGTGATACGCTCGACCGATGGCCGAGCCGGAGCACGCGAGCACTCTCGAGCGATGGGCGAAGGAAGGGCGGGAGGGTCTCCCGCCGGTTCAGGCAGCGACCGTCGTCCTGCTGCGGCAGGGCGAGACCGGCCTCGAGACCCTGATGCTCCGCCGCAACTCGAAGATCGTCTTCGGGGGTATGTGGGTCTTCCCGGGAGGTCGGGTGGATCCCGAGGATCGTGCCGGCCTGCCCCAGGAGGACGAGCTCTCCGCCGCCCGGCGCGCCGCGGAGCGCGAGGCCCTCGAGGAGTGCGGGCTCTGCGTCGATCCCGTCGCCATGCATCCCTTCTCCCATTGGACTCCGCCTCCCATCACCCCGAAGCGCTTCCTCACCTGGTTCTTCGCGGCGCCGGCCCGGGCCGGCGAGGTCGCCATCGATCATGGGGAGATCCACGAGCATGCCTGGATGAGTCCCGCGGAGGCGCTTCGCAGGCAGCAGGCCCGGGAGATCGAGCTCGCCCCGCCGACCTGGGTCACGCTCCACGAGCTCTCGGCCTTCCGCGAGGTCGACGAGGTGATGACGGCGATCCGGGCGCGGACTCCGGAGCGCTTCCAGACGCGGATCGGGATGGGCGACGGCGGACCGGTGGCGCTCTGGCACGGCGATGCCGGCTACGAGGCGAGCGATCCCGGCCGCGAGGGCGAGCGTCATCGGCTGACGATGCCCCGGGGCGGCCCGTGGCTCTACGAGCGGTCGCGGCGTCCCTGGGAGTAGGCCGGGGACCCTGCAGATCGGGTCGCGACCCGGGCGACCCGGGCGACCCGGCGATTCAGGCGTAATGCGATCGTCGCTTGACGACGATCTGCCGGTCGAGCTCGAAGATCTGGACCTTCTTCCAGCCCTCGGGCGCATCCTCCTGCCGCTCGCCCTCGGCTCGCACGAACTTGTGTCCGAAGAGTCGTGTCTCGACGATCCCGAGATCCGCTCGCTCCGGGTGCTCTCGCTTGCCCAGGATCTCGGTCGCCGCGAAGACCGTCTCTCCCGCGTGCAGGGGCGCCGTATGTCGGCCGGTCGTGTAGACGAGATCCCCGAGCGCGTTGTCGCCCACGTCCGGGCACGAGAGCCCCAGGCAGAGCGTGAAGGGGATGCCGCCGAAGACGATCAGCTGTCCGCCGACGTACTGCTTCGGGTTCAGGTCGATCATCAGCTGGTTGCAATGGACCTGGCTCGTGTTGTCCAGGATCGCCGTCATCGCGATGTGCTCGTCCGTGACGGTCCGGCCGCGGGAGTGCTCGATCCGGGTCCCGGGCTCGAGGTCCTCGAAGTAGCTGTCGCGGCTGGAGAGATGAGCGAGCTCGGCGAGCTTCGAGTCGGGATCGAAGGCGGGGAGCCAGAGCTCGCACTCGATCTCCTCGGGCTCGGTCTCGAAGCCGTGGACCTCGACGGACTCGTCGCCCTTGTAGACCTGCACCTTGCGCTGCCAGGTGGCGACCACCGCCTCCGTGGGCTCCCCGACGTTCTTGCGGGCGGTCGACTGGACGTGGACGATGCCGAGGTTGGGACGGCTCGACGAGACCCGCAGCCCGAGCACCCGCGTCTCGACCTCGATCGTGTCGCCGACGTAGACGGGCGCTCCGAAGCGCATGTCGATGTACTCGAGATTCGCCCGCGCGTTCTCGGACACGTCCTCGACCGTCTGGCTGAAGGCGACCAGCATGACGAGGCCGGGCGGACAGACCAGGCCCTCGAATCCGTAGGCCCGCGCATAGCGTGCGTTCTTCGCGAGGGGGTGGGTCGTCATCGCGAACTCGGTGAAGGTCGTGAAGAGTCCCTCCGTGATGGTCTTGCCGCCCTTGTGTCGGAAGAGCTGCCCGGGCTCGAAATCCTCCAGGAAATGACCGGTCTTCTTGCGGATGATGCGGGGGGTGGACGATTCGGCGGGCATGAGAGGTCTCCTCGAGCGGGCGCCGATTCTACTGAGGAGGGGGAAGGGCTGCCAGCGACTGCGGGTATGGGCGGATCTCGGAGCAGTCGCGGGGCGGCCGAGATGGATTCCCGTCACCGACGAACCTACGCTCGGGCGATGGACGGGAGGAGACCTCGATGAGATGGCCGACCGCTTCGCGGGAGACGGATCTCGGCGCTCTTCACGAGCCGTCCGAGGTCGCGGGCGCCTCGCTTCCGGGACTCGTACTGGTTCACGACGTCTGGGGGCGATCCGCGCATAGCCGGGCGTTGGCCGGGGATCTCGCTGCGGAGGGCTTCGTCGTCCTCGAGATCGATCTCTATCGCGAGCTCGAGCCGGTCGAGATCGACGATCCGGGCCGCTTCATCCGGAGCCTCTCGGATCCCCGGGTGCTCGCCGATCTCGAAGCCGGCGCCCGCTGGCTCGAGACGCAGCCGCGCTGTGCGGGACGCAAGATCGGGGTCGTCGGCGTCTGCATGGGCGGAAGCCATGCACTGCTCGCGGCGTGCCTGTCCGACGTCTTCTCCTGCTCGGCCCCGTTCTACGGGATCCTCTCCTACGATCACGGCATGCTGATGGATCCCGACGGCCGGGACCTCGCGAAGAAGCCGACTTCGCCGCTCGAGGCGGCCGATCGACTGCGAGTGCCGCTGCTCGCGTCCTTCGGCAGCGAGGACCCGATGGTGCCGCAGGAGGACGTCGATGCGCTGGAGGCCGCCCTGGCGCGAAGCGGCACCGCCTTCCGGATCGATCGCTACCCGGGTGCGGGCCACGCCTTCCTCAACCGGACCCGCGAGTCCGCCTATCGACCCGAGGCGTCTGCGGCGGCCTGGGATCGACTCGTGCCCTTTCTCCACGAGGCCCTCGACTGAGACGAGCGTGCGTCGTCCGCCGCTCACCGCTCCTCGAGCCGATGCCCCTGCCTCCCGAGCGACCTCCCGCGGCGCCGATCCCGGCTGGCGGATCGGACCGGGGGCGTCGTGATCGGGACGCCGTCGGGCTGCGTCTCCGACCGCGCGTCGACCCTCGCCGAGGGGCGCGCGATCAGGAGCGCCAGCGTACGGGGACGCGTGAGATGACGGGTCGCCGAGATCTCGAGACGCAGGCGGCGGGACTCCCCGTCCTGCAGGACCGCTCCGAAGACCCGGCTCTCCTCGCCCTCGGCCAGGGCCTCGAGCGCGGTCCACCAGGGGCCTCGCGCATCCGCTGGAACGAAGGCGTCCAGCCCGACACCGATCAGGGCGTCTCGCGCGACACCCAGGGCGGAGCCGGAGGCCGGATTCGCGTCGAGGATCTCTCCCGTGTCGACGTCGATGGCGAGATAGAGATCGGCGACCCGATCGATGGCGGCCGTCACCGCACGCCGGGATACCCGCGGCCGCCCGCTGGTCTTTCGCCGGGTGCCCGTGGTCCGGATCGCCAGCCGGAAGGCATCGAGCAGCGGCGCGAGAGCGGTCGCCACCGCGTCGGAGTCGGGGCCGGCGAGCGCGCAGGCCGACTCGGACCAGCAGCCGAGAAGGGCCATCACGCGTCGCTCGTTCGGACGCAATCCATCCAGCACCGGACGAGGCGCCTCGCCTCGCATGAGCGCCGTCGAGGTGAAGGTGCGGAAGCGGCGGAGCGTCTCGGCCTCCGGTCCGGACGCGGCGGGCGCGGCTGCGCCGAGGCGTTCGCCCATGAGGCGCTCGATCTCCAGGCGATGGGCCATCAGCCAGGAGGCGAGCTCTCGATTGACCGTGCCCGAGATGGGATCCGACACGCCGAGAGGCTAGCAGCCCGTCGAGGAGCTCCCGCCGCCGTATTCACTCGGCCGGAGCCCGGCTCGATCTGTGCCCCCCGGGAGAATCGACCTCTGCGAGTGGATCCAGCCTCAATTCCAGCCCGGTTCCGCCCGATCGACCCTGCATGAATGTGGAAGCCTCCGTGAAGCGATCGATCCTCTACCACGCCTCGCAGGACGCGCTCGGACCGAAGACGCGGGAGATCCTCGGGCGGCTGGGATACGACATCGTCGACCCCGCCGATTGGGACGCTCGACTGGAGCGGGACCCGGAGCTCCGACCGGACCTGCTGCTGGTGGACGATCGGCGTCTGGTCGAGGCCGAGATCCACGACGACGAGGGCGACCCCGTACCGATCGTGCTGCTGTCCGGGCGCCAGGGAGCGACGGGCGCCGACTCCCGCATCGTCGGCGCCGTCAAACGGCCGGCCGGTCTGCACGATCTCTACCGGCTCATGCAGCAGGTCTTCGAGGATACGCCCCGGTCGACGCCGCGCATCGCCACGCATCTTCGGGCGCGCTGCGAGCGGGGCGCCCGAAGCTGGGACGGTCGCGTGCTCTCGCTCTCCGAGAACGGCTGCCTGATCCGCACGCCCGAGTCGATTCCGCTGGGCCAACGCATCCGACTCGACCTGATGCTGCCGGCGAGCGGTCCGGTCTCTCTCGATGCCGAGGCCGCCTACCAGCTGCTGCCCGACGTGGGGCTGGTCTTCAACGGCGTCTCGCCCGCTCATCGCGAGACCCTCGGCCGCTTCGTGGCCCAGACGCTCCTCGCCGCCAACTGAGCCTCCGGCAGGCCGCGCGTCCGATCCTCCCCGCCTCGTCTTCTTCGTTCAGCCGGGCCTCACAGGTCCCGGCGAGCCCGGCTCCCGGCACCGCCGCGGCGACGCGACGGCCCGGCGTCGGTCCTCCCTGAAGGGGCGCCGCCGGCCCTTGCACGCCCGGCAGCGGGCCTGTACCCACGAGGCCGCACTCCTTCCGATTCGCCCGGCGGCATCCGCAGCCCGCCGGGCCGAGGCCCCATCGTGTCGACCGATCGCAGTCCCGAGGAGATCCGCCGCGAGATCGCGCGCCGGCGGAGCTTCGCCATCATCTCCCACCCCGACGCCGGCAAGACGACGCTGACGGAGAAGCTCCTTCTCTACGGCGGAGCCTTGCGGGAGGCGGGCGCCGTGCGGGCGCAGAAGGCGGCGCGGCACGCGACGAGCGACTGGCTCGAGCTCGAGAAGCAACGCGGCATCTCGGTCTCGAGCTCCGTCCTGCACTTCGACTTCGAAGGCCATCGCGTCAACATCCTGGACACGCCCGGCCATCGCGACTTCAGCGAGGATACCTACCGGACGCTGATGGCGGCGGACAGCGCCGTCATGCTGATCGACGCCGCCCGCGGCGTCGAGTCGCAGACGCGCAAGCTCTGCGAGGTCTGTCGCCTGCGCCGGATTCCGATCTTCACCTTCGTGAACAAGATGGATCGACATGGGCGGGATCCCCTCGACATCATGAGCGAGATCGAGGAGGTGCTCGGGATGGACGTGGTGCCGGCGAACTGGCCGGTGGGCGCGGGCAGCGATTTTCGCGGCATCTACGATCGGCTGGGACGTCGCCTGGTCCTCTTCTCCGGCGAGGGGCGGCATGGAAGACAGCGGGTCGACGAGGAGATCCTCGAAGGAGAGCCCGACGCGGCGCGGCTCCAGGAGAGGATGGGCGCCTTCGGCCGGGACGTGCTCGACGGCCTCGAGCTGCTCGAGGGGGCCGGCGCGGAGCTCGACGCGGGCCTCGTGGCCGAGGGCAGCCAGACGCCGATGTTCTTCGGCAGTGCGCTGACCAACTTCGGCGTGCATCCCTTCCTGGAGAGCTTCCTCGAGATGGCGCCGCCTCCGGTCGCTCGCAAGAGCGGGGAGGAGCGGATCGACCCGGCCAGCCATCCCTTCTCGGGCTTCGTCTTCAAGATCCAGGCGAACATGGATCCCGACCACCGCGATCGCGTCGCCTTCGTGCGCGTCTGCTCGGGGCATTTCGTGAGGGGGCTGCAGACGTCGCACGTGCGTACGGGCAAGCCGATCCGACTCACCAACTCGACGCTGCTGATGGGCAAGGATCGCGCCGAGGTCGACGAGGCCTTCGCGGGCGACGTGGTCGGTCTCTTCGATCCCGGCCTGTTCCGGATCGGCGACACGCTCGCGGACGAGAAGGAGATCCACTACGCGGGGATTCCGATCTTCGCGCCCGAGTCGTACATGCGCGTCGAGGTCGCCGGCGTCCAGAAGCGCAAGGCGCTCGAGAAGGGAATCGAGCAGCTCGTCCAGGAGGGCGTCGTCCAGCTCTTTCGTGATCCGGAAGGCGGATCGGCGAGCTGGATCCTCGGAGCGATGGGTCCGCTGCAATTCGACGTGATGGTGCATCGGCTGAAGTCGGAGTACGGCGTGGAGCTGACGCTCTCGAGCCTGCCCTACACGATCGCGCGTTGGCCGCAGGCAGGATTCGACCCGGCCGACTTCAAATACTCGGAGCGGATTCGCGTGGTGCGCGACCGCGACGACAACTGGGCGCTGCTGGCACAGAGCGCCTGGGACATCGATCGGTTGCTCGAGCGAAACGAGTCGCTCGTATTGGCCGAGACCCCCGATCCCTCGCTCTTCGAGAGCGCGAACGGCTGAGCGTGCCTGCGTCTGCC
>CAYXLY010000268.1:0-6458 GCA_964466005.1 uncultured Spirochaetaceae bacterium
CTCCCCGCCTCTGGCGACCCGGCTGTCTGCGCACCCGCCCTGGCTACGGACCTCCCCTCCTCGGATGCGCGTCTTCCTGCGCTCTCGCAGACGTCGGCCGCGGCGCCACGTCGGCTGATGCGGACCGGACCACACGCAATCGTGTGAGCCGACTCACCTCCGGTCTTTTTCGTCTGGCTTCACTCCAATTTGCCTCAACCTCTGCGCATTCGTGCCGATGGAGAAGGACGGAGCCCGTCGGCCTGCCGCCGGCGCCCGTCCCTGGAGACTCGGATGATCCTCGATGCCATCGCCGGAATGTTCTCTCACGATCTCGCCATCGACCTCGGCACGGCCAATACGCTCGTCTACAGCAAGGGGCAGGGCGTCGTGTGCTCCGAGCCGAGCGTGGTCGCGGTGACCGATGATCGGAAGTCCGGAGCCGCACGCGTCCGGGCGGTGGGACATGCCGCCAAGGAGATGCTCGGTCGCACGCCCGGATCGATCACGGCGGTGCGGCCGATCAAGGACGGCGTCATCGCCGACTTCGAGATCACCGAAGCCATGCTCCGCTACTTCATCCAGCGTGCCCACAATCGCCGCACCCTCGCGCGGCCCCGAATCGTGATCTGCGTGCCTCCGTGCATCACGAGCGTCGAGAAGCGAGCCGTACGCGAGTCGGCGCTCTCTGCCGGCGCCCGGGAGGTCTTCCTGATCGAGGAGCCGATGGCGGCGGCGATCGGAGCCGGTCTGGACGTGACCGCGCCGACGGGCAACATGGTCGTCGACATTGGAGGCGGGACGACGGACGTCGCCGTCATCTCGCTCTCGGGCATCGTCACCTCGAGGTCCATCCGCACGGGAGGGGACAAGATGGACGAGGCGATCATCAACTACGTCAAGCGCAAGTACAACATGTTGATCGGCGAACGCACGGCAGAAGACGTGAAGATGAAGATCGGGACGGCCTCGACCGAGAGCAAGACGACCGAGATGGAGATCAAGGGCCGGGACCTCGTGGCAGGCATCCCCAAGGTCGTCTCGACCACCAGCGACGAGATGCGCGAGGCCTTGATCGAGCCCGTCCACTCGATCGTGGAGACCGTCCACCTGACGCTGGAGAAGACCCCGCCGGAGCTCGCAGCGGACATCGTCGATCGGGGCATCATGCTGGTCGGCGGAGGCTCCCTCCTGCGGGACCTCGATCAGCTTCTCCGTCAGGAGACCCGTCTGCCCATCCTCCGGAGCGAGGACCCCTATACCGCGGTGGTCCACGGCGCCGGCAAGGCGCTGGACAACATCTCCCTGCTCCGGGAGGTGGCCCTGGCCTGAGCCGCGCAGGACGGGTGCGGCTTCAGTATTTCGCGATCACCTCGTCCCCGAAGCGCTTGACCCAGTCGATCTTCGACTGGAGGGTCATCGTGTCCGGCTGGTAGGGGTTCCGGTATCCCACCGCCAGGTCCGTCACGCCCAGCTCCTCGAGCCGTTTCATGTCGTCGATCGTGAAGACCGGCATGCCCGCCGAGATGATCAGGGGATCGTTCTCCCGTCCGTACTCCTTGCGAAGGTCCCTCAGGATCCCGATTCGCTCGACCAGCTCCTCCTCGCTGAGGCTGATGAAGCTGAACCCGTCCGCGTAGCGCGCGGCCCGACGATAGGCGGGCATGCTGTGCCCTCCGATGATGATCGGCGGACATCCCGACGGCGTCGGGCACATCTTGATCCGGGGAATGTCGTAGTACTCGCCGTGCCACTCGAAATATTCGCCCGACATCAGGCCCCGGATGATCTGGATCATCTCGTCCATGCGCCGTCCGCGGGACTTCCAATCCTGGGAGCAGGCCTGGAAGTCCTCGATCCAGGGGCTGAGGCCGACGCCGAACACGAAACGCTCGTTCGTGAACACGGCCAACGAGCTCACCTGCTTCGCGACGAGAACGGGGTCGCGGATGGGAAGCTTCAAGACGCCGGTATGGAACTTGATCTGGCGCGTCACGACGGACATCGCCGCGAAGAGCTGGAAGGGATCGATGAAGGGCGCGCCGTCGAGAAAGGAGCGATCGCCGGTCTCGGTATAGGGATAGCTTCCGGCCGCCGTCTCCGGATAGAGGATGCTGTCGCCGAGCGCGAAGGTCGAGAACCCGGCCGCATCGGCGGCCTCGGCAAGAGGCAGGTAGTGGTCGATGTCGCACATCGACTCGCTGATCGTGAATCGCATCGCTGGGTCTCCTCTGAAAGGCGATCGGATCGGGTCCCGTGCGGAAGCCCGGGTCGGGAAGAGGCGACAGCATAGCCGCGGCGGGAAGCGCTGGCCGGCCCGACGGGCCCGGGTGGGCGTCAGTCCGGCGACGCGACGGCCAGGGCCAGTCGGATCGCCATCTCCTCGTCGCCCTCGATCTGGACGAGTCCGTCGAGGAAGGCGGTCTGGGGATCGAGCTCTCCGCTTCGGAGCCGGGCGAAGACGACATCCTCGATTCGAATGAGCGACTCGGGCTCGCTCTCGGAGGCGGTGTCGCCGAGGAGCACCCGGAGCACGAAGCCGGCCTCTCCGCTGATCTCGAAGCGAAGGCTGCCGTTCAGCTCCCGCAGGCTGCGGACCCGCTGCGCCGTGAGCTTCATCTCCTCGCCCAGCCCGGCGAGGGCGCCGAGGAAGCCCAGGATCGAGTCGCCGCACTCGCGCCGGAGCGCGTCGAACTGGTCGAGCGAGTGGTGCACGGCCAGGAAGGGGGGGCGTCGAGGTCGATCGACGTGCTCCATCCGACCGCGCTCGATCTCGAAGCAATGGCTCCGACGGGAGGATCCGGAGTCGACCCGGACGACGAGCGCCGTGCGAACGGCCCGCATCTCCTCCAGCAGTCGGGCCTCCTCCGGGTCCTGGTCGGCGATGGCCTGCTGTCGCTCGAAGAGGCGGTTGAAGTGGGCGGGCATGCGTTGCTCGTAGAACCGGTCGACCTCCTGGAGGCGACTCATCGACCGCCTCTCCGCTGGAAACGATCGACGTAGCGGGTGTGCTCCGCATAGGTCTTCGAGAAGACGTGCGTGCCGTCGTTGCGCGACACGAAGTAGAGGTAGGGCGAGTCGGCGGGCGCCAGAACGGCTTCCAGAGCGGCGCGACCGGGGCTCGCGATCGGGCCCGGGGGCAGGCCGCGAATGCGGTACGTGTTGTACGGATTGCCCGGGTCTTCGAGGTGGACCCGCTTCAGGTTTCCGTCGAAGTCGGGGATTCCGTAGATCACGGTCGGGTCGGTCTCGAGTCGCATGCCTCGGTCGATCCGGTTCAAGAAGACGGAGGCGATGAGGGGCCGCTCGGAAGCGACGCCCGTCTCCTTCTCGACGATCGACGCGAGGGTCACGAGCTCGCGCATCGACAGCCCCTGACGTCTCGCTTCGGGCTCGAGCTCGCGGTAGACCGATCGGAACTCCTCCACCATCGCCGCCGCGATCCGCTCGGCGGGCAGCCCCCGGGCGAACCGATAGGTGTCCGGAAAGAGGTAGCCCTCCAGCCCGGGACCCTCGACTCCGAGGCGTCGGGACGTCTCGGGATCCCGAACGATCTCGAGGAAGGCCTCCCGGTCGGCCAGCCCCGCCTCGGCGAGTCGATCGGCGATCTCCGTCGCACGCAGGCCTTCCGGGATCACGACGGCATGGGTCCGCACCCGGCCTTCGGCGAGGATGCCGAGAATCTCGGGGGTCGACTGGCTGCGGGACAATGCGTACTCGCCGACCTTGAGCTCCGACCCGAGCTTCTCGGCGCGCGCATACCAGCGCGCCGCGCGTGCATCCCGAACCAGGCCCTCGGCCTCCAGCGATCGGGCGACCCGCCCGAGCGAGTCTCCCGGCGCCACCTCGAAGGACACGACGTCGGCCCGGCTCGGATCCTTCTCGACCGGCGCGAGGGCGCTCTGGATCCACCACGCGGCGGCCCCTGCTCCGAAGACGAGCGCGAGGGCGAATACGATGATCAGACGCCTCAACATGACGCTTCCATCCTCGGCATCACTCGCCTCGGGGCGCCTCCGACAGCGGATCGACCGGTTCGCCCGGGAGGCTCCGACTCGATCGGGCCAGATAGGTCCGCAGGAGGATGGAGGCGGCGAGCTCGTCGACCCCTCCCCGACTCCGCTTCTCCCGACGCCTCTTCTTCGACGTCCCCTGCATCAGACGCTCGGCCTCCCGGGAGGTCCACCGCTCGTCGAGGGTGTCCACCGGAATGCCGGCGGCTCGGCCGAGATCACGCGCGAAGCCGAGCGCCTTCTCGGCCTCCGGACCCCGGCGTCCATCCATGTGGATCGGGAGTCCGACGACGGCCCGACCCACCCCGCGCTCCCGGATGAGGTCCCGCAGGGCCGCGATGTCCCGCTTGCGTCCGCGGCATTCGAGGGCGCCCGCCGGAAAGGCGATCTCTCCATCGGGATCCGAGACCGCGAGGCCGATCCGCTTGCTACCGAGGTCGATGCCGAGGACCCGCATGGCGAGAGTGTAGCGAGTCGGGCTGCTCTCAGGCCGGAGCCCGTGCGCTGGGCCCCCCGCCTCGTGATTTCCCTCGACGAGGGGACTTTCGGCGACTGCGCCGAGATGCTTTCGTGGGGTCGATGAAGATCCATACCACCGCTCCCCTCGAAGATCCCCGGGATGCCGGACGGACGTTCCGGCGTCTCGAGGAGATCGGCTACGACGGCGCGTTCACCTTCGAGGCGAAGCACGATCCCTTCCTGCCTCTCGTCCTGGCCGCCGAGAGCACGGAGCGACTGACGCTCGGCACGGCCATCGCGATCGCTTTCGCGCGCAACCCGATGAATCTCGCGAACCTCGCGTACGGACTGCAATCGATCAGCGGGGGACGCTTCATCCTCGGACTCGGCTCCCAGGTCCGGCCGCATGTCGAGAGTCGCTTCAGCATGCCCTGGTCGAGTCCCGCCAAGCGCATGCGGGAGATCGTGCAGGCCGTGAAGGCGATCTTCGCGGCCTGGGAAGGAGAGGCCGAGCTCGACTTCAGGGGCGAGCTCTATCGCCATACGCTGATGATCCCCGCCTTCGATCCCGGCCCGAATCCCTTCGGCCCCCCTCCCGTCTACACCGCCGGCTTCGGTCCGCTCATGACGGCGGTGGCCGGCGAGTGTGCCGATGGCTTCTTCGCTCATCCCTTCAGCTCGCGGCGGTCGCTGCTCGAGCACACGCTTCCCGCCCTCGAGCGCGGGCTCCAGCGGGCGGGGCGCCGGCGCGAGGATCTCGACGTGATCTGCGCGACGCTGACGGTCACGGCCGACTCCGAGGAGGGGCTCGAGCATGTCAGGCAGGCCGCGCGCAAGCAGCTCGCCTTCTACGGCTCGACGCCGGCCTATCGCTCCACGCTCGACTGCCACGGTTGGGGCGATCTGCACGGGGAGCTGAACAGGCTCTCGAAGCAGGGGCGATGGGACGAGATGACCGACCTCGTCGACGACGAGGTGCTGGAGACGATCGCCGTCGTGGGGCCGCGCAGCGAGATCGCAGGCCGGCTCCGAGCCCGCCTCGAGGGGATCGCCGATGGCGTCAGCCTGACCCACAACCGGGCGCCCGATCCGCATCAATGGGCCGATGTCGTGAGCGAGCTGAAGCGCGCGGATCTGATCGGGGCGTCAGCGCCCGGCAACCGGCTCGACGGAAGTCCTCCCAAGGGTCGCTAGCGGGATGCCAGGGCCTCGAGCCGATCCGCCGCGCGGGCGCGGACCGGGCCCGGCGCGGAGCGGGCCGCTCGCTCCAGGCTTCGGTGGGCCTCCCGCGTCGCGAGGCGGGCGAGGGCATCGACGGTCGCGAGCTGGAGCGCATGCCAATGGGCACGACGGAGCAGGGGGCGGCGGTCGAGGATCGAAGCCAGTCGGGGCACGGCGCGCTCGTCTCCCATCCGACCCAGCGCCTCGATCAGCCGCTGACTGACCTGGGTCCGGGCGGCGTGGAGGCTGGCCTCGAGCACGTCGAGCAGTGCGGGCACGGTCTCGCTGCCTCCACAGCTCTCGAGCGCCTCGGTCGCGGCGACCACGATCTCGTCGAGATCGCTCGCCAGGGCCATCTCGAGGGCCTCCTTCGAGTCCTCTCCCGGGAGCATGGCGAGCGCGCGGATCGTCTCGAGCCTGCGTGCGGGGGTCCGGGCGCGCAGGGCTCGCAGCAGCGCGGGCAGGGCGTCGGCATTCTGGAGCTCTCCGGCGAGGCGGAGCCCCACCCGGGCGCGGTGCTCGTCCGAGCCGTCGATGGCGGCGACGAGGGTCGGCAGGGAGGCCTCTCCGAGCATCAGGACGAGGGCGCGCAGGGAGGCGGTCTCGGTCTCGTCCTCGGAGCTGCAGATGCGGTCGAAGAGGGCGGGCACGACATGCTCGCCCCGCTGGAGCAGAAGCTGCGCGGCGCGGACGCCGGAGCCCGGCACGTGGACGCATGCGCGATCGATCAGATGGTCGAGCCGGTCTCCGCTGGCGAGCTGCGCGAAGCAGGCCAGCGCCGTGCGG
>CAYXLY010000269.1:0-6437 GCA_964466005.1 uncultured Spirochaetaceae bacterium
CAATGTCCGGGAGAACCTGGAGCGGTTTATGAACGTCATGCCCTGCCCGACCTGGCGGCCCTCTGTGAGGAGCTCGACCAGCCGGCTCCGGCGGCGCTCGAGGGCCTGCGTCCCCTGCTCGAGGGCTTCGAGCGCATTCCCCGGGCCCCCCTCGCACCGGCGCTCGAGAGCGTGCTGCGCCCCTATCAGCGCCAGGGCGTCGACTGGCTCGTCTTCCTGCGTCGGGCCGGTCTCGGTGCGCTGCTCGCCGACGACATGGGGCTCGGCAAGACGCTCCAGGCCCTCTGCGCGATCGAGGGGCGCACGCTCGTCGTCGCGCCGACGAGCGTGCTGCACGGCTGGGAGCGCGAGATCGCCCGTTTCCGCCCCGAGCTCTCGTGCGCCCTCTACCACGGCGCCGGCCGATCCCTCGATCCCCGGGCCGACGTGACCCTCACGAGCTACGCCCTGCTGCGTCAGGACATCGACCGCCTGGCCGAGCCCACCTGGTCCTGCGTCGTGCTCGACGAGGCCCAGGCCATCAAGAATCCCGAGAGCCAGATCGCGCGAGCGGCGATGCGACTCGATGCCGAGGCCCGCATCGCCCTCACCGGGACGCCGGTCGAGAACCGCCTGGAAGAGCTCTGGAGTCAGCTCCACTTCCTGAATCCCGGCCTGCTCGGGGGGCGAAGCGACTTTCGCGAGCGCTATGCGCGGCCCATCGCGGAGGGCGACGATCCGACCGCCGAGCGACTGCGTCGACGCATCCGCCCCTTCCTCCTGAGGCGACTGAAGGCCGACGTCGCTCCGGAGCTTCCGCCGCTCTCCGAGATCGTGCTCGACTGCGATCTCTCGCCCGAGGAGCGGGCCGTCTACGACAGCGTCCGCGCCGCCACCGTCCGGGACGTCGTCGAGCGGCTGCGCGCCGGCGGCAACGTGATGGCCGCGCTCGAGGCGCTGCTCCGACTCCGCCAGGCGGCCTGCCACCCCAGCCTGGTCCCGGGACAGACCGGGGCGCCCGCCAGCTCCTCGAAGCTCGAGACGCTCTTCGCGAGGCTCGAGGAGGCCGTCGCCGACGGCCACAAGGCCCTGGTCTTCTCCCAGTGGACGAGCCTGCTCGATCGGGTCGAGCCCGGCCTGCGTGAGCGGGGAATCGAGTGGCTGCGAATCGACGGCACGACGCAGGCGCGGGGCGAGGTGGTCGACCGCTTCCAGGCCGACGACGGCCCTCCCGTCATGCTGCTCTCGCTGCGGGCCGGAGGCACGGGACTGAACCTGACCGCAGCGGATCACGTCTTCCTGCTCGATCCCTGGTGGAATCCCGCCGTCGAGGCACAGGCCGCCGATCGCGCCCATCGGATCGGTCAGGACCGCCCGGTCGTGCTCCACCGATTGATCGCGCTCGACACCGTCGAAGAAGGCATCCTCCGCCTCCACGCGCGCAAGCGGGCCCTCGCCGACGCGGCCCTCGAGGAGGCCGACGGCTCCTCCCGGCTCACGCGGGAGGATCTCCTCGAGCTGCTCGAGAGCGCCTGACGTCGACCGCGCTGCGGGCTGCGCAGCCTCGGCGTGATCGGCGGGCAGCGAGAGGGCAGATCCGCCGCAGAGCGAGGGACCCTTCAGGAGAAGATGGTTTTTCCACCCATTTCTGTTCAAGCGGCTCGCCGACCGCTCCGATCGACCTCGAAGAATGGGTTATTATCACAACACATACGAGCGCGATCGCTCTTCTCGACCTCGCCGAGCCTCCTCTGCGCGTCGGGGTCTCGCGCTCTCCCCTCTCGCCGTCGGGGGCGTCCTCCTGCTCTCGGTCGCGCAAGCCGCGATCCCGCAAGCCGTCTTCGCCGCAGAGCCCGTCGCCGCCGCCGATCGTCCGGATCGACCGGTCTCCACGAGCCCCGGGCCCATGGGACAGAGCGAAGCCGCCCCCGGCTCGGCCGCCCGCGACACCGCAGCGGATCCACTGCCGCTCACCCGGGCCGCCGCCCAGCTGCGGGTCGAGGGGATGTCGCCGGTCGATTGGCTCGCCCGCTTCGGTCCCGTCTCGGTCGACCCGATCGACTAGAGGCGGCCCGCTCGCCGCCCCGAAATCCGAGACGCGATCCATCCGGTCCTCCGGACGTGTATGCTCCGGCCGGCCATGGAGAAGCGACCGACCGTGCTCACGATCGTCCGTCACGGCCAGACCTCCGCGAACCTCGACGGCGTCTGGCACGGATCGACCAACACCGCCCTGACGCCTCATGGCCGGAGGCAGGCCGCCGCGGTCGGCGATTGGATCCACGCCCATCTGCAGCCGGTCGTCGCCGTCTACGCGAGCCCCCTCGACCGCGCTCATCACACGGCGCGGGCCATCGGCGATCGGCTGGGGCTCGCTCCCGAGCTCGACGCGGACCTGGCGGAATACGATCTCGGCCGCTGGGAGGGCATGAGCTTCGAGACGCTCTTCGAGGAGAAGAAGCTCTTCCATCACATGAAGACCGATCCCGGCTACCGCCCCCACGGCGGCGAGTCGCCGAGGCAGGTGGGAGATCGCCTCGCCGGCGCGCTGCGGCGGATCGCCGAACGGCATCCCGGCGAGCGCGCCGTCGTCGTGAGCCACGGCGGGGCCCTGTCGATCGCCTTCGGTGTCCTGCTCGAGAACGACTACGGCAGCTGGGGTCGCATGATGAAGAATTGTGCGGTCAGCGAGCTCGTGCTGGAGCCGCGGGCGGAGCTCCTGCGCTTCAACTACACGGATCATCTCCCGAGAGACGAGTGATCCGCGCCCGACTGGACGTCGCCCGGGCATCGACGGCGGGGCGTGAACGCCGGACCCGCGCGATGTCGCCCCGGTGTCGGAGAGAGGCCCGGGGCGGCCGGGAAGGCCGGAAAGGCCGGAACGTCGGCCGGGTCATCTGAAGAGGAGTCGAAGAGGATGCGAATCGGAGTGATCGGGGCCGGAGTGATGGGCAGCGGGATCGGGCAGGTTCTCGCCACCGCGGGACACGAGGTCCTCTGCACCGACCTCTCGACCGACGCGCTCGAGAAGGCCCGGAGCCTCGTCACGACCGGACGCTACGGCCTCGAGGCGGCCGTCGAGCGCGGCAAGCTCGACCGGGAGGCCGCCGACGCGGCACTCGAGCGACTGCATTGGACCGCCGATCTCGAGCAGGCGGTCGGTGCCGCCGACCTCGTGATCGAATGCGTCCCCGAGCAGCTCGACGTCAAGATCGCGACCTTCCGCGAGCTGGACCGACTGGCGCCCGCGCATGCCGTGCTCGCCTCGAACAGCTCGGGCTTCCCGGTGGTGGCCATGGCCGGGGCGACGGACCGACCGACCCGCGTCCTGGCCTGGCATTGGGCCTCGCCGCCCGTCGTCATGAAGTTCGCCGAGATCGTCGTCACGCCGGACACGGATCCCGAGGCGATCCGGCTCGTGCGCGAGACCGCGATCGGATGCGGCAAGAACCCGGTCGTGGTGAAGGACGTGGCGACGGCCTGGGGCTACGTCGCCAACCGCATCTATGCCGCGATGATCCGAGAGGCCTCCCGCGTGGTCGAGGAGGGCGTCGCGAGCCACGAAGAGGTGAACCAGCTGATGGTGGACTGCTATCGCTGGCCGGTCGGGCCCTTCGCGATGATCAGCGGAGCCCGGAAGGGCTTCGGCGACTGAGCGGTCCTCGGACGCGGCCCTCGAACGCGGCCCCGGTGCGCGCCGTGCGACGACGTGCGATGGCGCGCGCCGCGGACGGCAGGACGACCTCGACGGCGAGCTTCCGGAACCAGATACTAGCTGCGCTGGGCTCGGGCCCGCTTCGGGAAGTTCGGCATCACGATGCCGGCCAGCTCCTCGAGGCAGCGCACGACCTGGCGGCTGTAGCCGAACTCGTTGTCGTACCAGATGTAGAGCACGCAGCGCGCGCCGTCGACGATCGTGGCCTGAGCGTCGACGATGCCGGCATGGCGGTTGCCCACGAAGTCGCTGGAGACGACCTCGGTCGAGTTCGCGAAGTCGATCTGGTTCTGCAGGTCGCCTTCGAGCGAGACGCCCAGCAGGTAGTCGTTGAGCGCGGTCTTCGTCGTCTCCTCGCGGAGGGTCAGGCTCATCACGGCCAGCGAGACGTTGGGCGTGGGCACGCGGATCGCGTTGCCGGTGAGCTTGCCGGCCAGCTCCGGCAGGCACTTGGCGACGGCCTTGGCGGCTCCCGTCTCCGTCACCACCATGTTGAGGGGCGCCGAGCGGCCGCGACGCGCCTTGCGGTGGAAGTTGTCGATCAGGTTCTGGTCGTTCGTGTAGGAATGGATCGACTCGATGTGTCCGGACTCGATCCCGAACTCGTCGTGGAGGGCCTTCAGGACCGGAGCGATCGCGTTGGTCGTGCAGCTCGCGGCCGAGAGCACGTCTCCGGACTCGATCATTCCGTGGTGGTTCACGCCGTAGACGATGTTGGGGACGTCGTCCTTGCCCGGGGCCGTCAGGATGACCTTGCTCGCGCCCGGAACCTCGACATGCCTGGACAGATCCTCCCGGGTCCGCCAGCTGCCGGTATTGTCGACGACGATGGCGTCGCGGATGCCGTACTTCGAATAGTCGAGCTCGGCGGGTGAGTTCGCGTAGAGGACGTAGACGAGGTTGCCGTTGATGATGAGGGCGTTCTCCTCGGGATCGACGCGGACCTCGCCCGAGAAGGGGCCGTGGATGGAGTCCCGGCGCAGCAGGCTGGCCCGCTTCTGGAGATCGTCCTCGCCGCCCGGCCGGACGACGATCGCCCGCAGCCGGAGGTTGTCACCCCGTCCGGTCTTGCCCGCCAGGATGCGCGCCACCAATCGGCCGATCCGCCCGAAGCCGTAGAGCACCACGTCCTGGGGCGAGGAGCGGATCGACGCCCTGCCCGTGGCGACGCCCGCCAGCTCGTCGCGTACGAAGTCGCCGACCGTGACGTCCCCCGATCGCTCGCGCCAATAGGTGACTAGATTGCCGACGTCGATGCGGGCCGGTCCCAGGTCGAGCACCGCCATGGCGGACAGGATGGGGTAGGTGTCCGCGACGCTCATCGAGCCGTCCACGTTCACCCGGGCGATGCGATGGAGCTCGAGGATCTCGAGCGGAGACTTGTTCACGAGGGAGTTGCCGAAGAGCGTGATGATCACGCCGTACTCGCGGTAGAGCTCGCCGATGATCGGGACCATGGCCTCGGCGTTGCGCTGCTGCTGGGACCACTCCTGGAGCGTGCGTTCGGACCTGGTACTCATCCTGCCCCCGAATGCCTGCCCCCGGCATGCCCGAACCGATGCCTGACCCGATGCCAGACCCGGGGACGAACGAGGGAGCCGACCTGGCGCGGGTCTCCGACCGCAATCACGGCTCGAGCCGTCGGAGAGCCCGACACGCGGCGAGAACTTATCAGAAGCCGACAACGCGAACAACGAAGCCCGGATCGCCCTGTCGCGGCGACTCCAGGCCCGCATCCGCCCCTGGGCCTCGACGGGCTGCTAGTGTCCGGTGCCGGAAGTTCGCCGTCGAAGTCGTCAGGCCGACCGTGTGGCACGACGTGCACCGAGATCGCGTCTGCGGGCCGCTCGCAAGGCGCGCGAGGGAGGCATAGCCGTCGCTACGCCGACCGAGCGCAACGCAGCGAGCGGCCCGCAGACGCGATCGAATGCAGGCGAACTTCCGGGACAGGACACTAGTGTCCGACGCGGCGATTCGCCCCTCTCCGGAGCCCCGATGTCTCGCGAACAAGCCCGTCCCCGACTCGGGGTCCTCTTCAGCATCGTCGTGGTCGATCTGATCGGCTTCGGCATCGTGGTGCCGATCCTGCCCTTCTGGGCGGAGCGATACGGCGCGGACGGGCTCATCCTCGGGCTGCTGCTGACCAGCCACGCGGCCATGCAATTCGTCTTCGCTCCGACCTGGGGCCGCCTCTCGGACCGCTTCGGTCGCCGCCGCATCATGCTGGTGACGATCGGGGGCACCGCCCTCTCCCTGCTCGGCCTGGGCTTCTCGGAGTCGCTTCTCGGCATCTTCGTCGCCCGGATCTTCTCCGGCATCTTCGGCGCGAACATCAGCGTCGCCACCGCCTATCTCTCCGACGTGACCGACGACGAGGACCGCACGCGCTGGATGGGCATGATCGGGGCCTCCTTCGCCGTCGGCTTCACCCTCGGTCCGCCCATCGGCGGCCTCCTCTCGCCGCTGGGCTACGGCGTGCCGATGTTCTTCGCCGCCGGGCTCTCGTTCCTGAACCTCGTCTGGGCCGCCATCCGGCTGCCGGAGCCGCCCGAGCGCCAGTCCGGCCCCGAGCCGACGGCGTTGACGACCCGTCTCGACGTCCTGCGCGACCCCGCTGTCCGGCGGATCTGCCTCGTGTACTTCACCTTCAGCGTCGCGGTCACCCAGCTCGAGACGACCTTCGCCTTCTTCATGAAGCATCGCTTCGACTACGACGTGCTCGGCGTCGCGATGGTGATGTTCG
>CAYXLY010000270.1:0-6411 GCA_964466005.1 uncultured Spirochaetaceae bacterium
ATCTGCGTCCAGATCGGCGTGGCCCTGTCCCTGTACGCGACGAGCCGCGCGGACCAGCTCACCGTCTTCGCGCTGCTGGGACTCGCGGCGGCCATGGGGTTCGGCTCCGCCACGCATCTCTCGGCCTATCAGTCCTTCGTCGCGGAGATCGTCCCAGCCAGCCAGATCGGCCCCGCCTATCGTTTGAACGCCATCCAGTTCAACGTCTCGCGAGCGGTCGGCCCGGCCGTCGCGGGCTTCGTCCTCGCTCAGTGGGGCCCCACCACGGCCTTTCTAGTGAACGCTCTCGCCTATCTCCCCCTGGCTCTCGTCCTGCTCTTCATCCAGCCCCGATCGCTCGAACGATCACTGCCGGAGAGCCTGCTCTCGGATCTGCGAGCCGGAGCGCGGGTCGTCTGGCAGGATCGGCGGCTGCGCGTGGCGATCTCGACGACGACGATCACGGCGGTCTTCGGAATGGGCATCCAGCCGCTGATCGCAGGCCTCGCCAAGGACGTGTTCCGGGTCGGCGAGCAGGGGCTCGGCCTGCTCGTCTCGTCGATCGGTCTGGCCGCCGTCGTGACCGCCCTGGCGACCGTCTGGATCGGCGATCGCGTGCGACGGTCCTCGCTCGTGCAGTGGGGCTTCCTGCTCTACGGGCTGGGCCTCTGGGTCGTCGCAGCCACCGACGACTTCCGCTTCGGCGTGCTGGGCTTCGCCATCACGGGATTGGCGCACGTCCTCGTGAACGTATCGATCACGACCTCCGTCCAGATCCACGTATCCGAGGCGTTTCGAGGCCGGGTCACCTCCCTGCAGCTGATGAGCATCATCGTCTCGATGCCGATCGGAGCCCAGATCGGCGGTCTGCTGGCTTCGGTCCACGGCCTGTCGAGCGTGGTCGGCCTCTACGGCAGCGTGCTCATGGGCTATCTGCTCTGGGCTCGACTGCGCATGGATGGCCTTCGGGATCTCGACTGAGCCTCCCGTCCCGGGGAGGACGCCCGAGCCTGCGAGCCGCGAAGCGACGGGGCGTCCCGGTGCGAAGCCGATCCGCGAGCACGCGACCGGCAGCCGATTCGTCGCGCCTCACCGCGCGAGGAGACGCGTTCGGAGCCGCCCACGGGGCTCAAGTTCGAGTGGCTGGGAGACGATCAGGGGATCGGGTCGCGGACTCGATCGAGTGCGCGAGCCCTCAGGACGGAGCCGGCCTCGTCTCGTCGCTCGCCTGGTCCACGAAACGGCAAACCTGTGGAAACGCAGGGACGCAAAGCCAGTGCCCTCACCGCCCGTACGGCGGAAGGGTCGAACGGCCACCGAAGGAGCCAGCCATGGGCATCGGTCACGAGGATCCCTCCGACGTCGCGTCTCCCGAGACGAGCACTCGAACCTTCTTTCTCGGGCGCCAGCCCATCCTCGACCGGGAAGGTCGGATCGTGGCTCACGACCTGCTCTTCCGGGACGCGCCGGACTCCGAGCACGCCGTCTTCGCCGACGGAGTCCGGGCGACGGCCCATGTCCTCGTCTCCGCCTTCTCCGGCTTCGGCATGGACACGATCCTGGGCGGGCTCCCCGGCTTCGTGAATGCCGACGAACGGCTCGAGATCGCGCGACATGCCGACGCCCTGCCGGCCGCGTCGCTGGTATTCGACGTCTCACCCCTCACGGAGGTCGACGGCGAGCTGATCGAGAAGATCGACAGCCTTCGTCGACAGGGATTCCGCATCTGCCTCGACGGGTTCGAGTACCGTGACCCTCGAAGCGAGCTGCTGCCCTATGCCAGCCATGCGAAGGTCGACGTGACGCGGAACAGTCCGATCACGCTCCGCAAGATCGCAAGGGAGCTCACGAAACACAGCGTCGAGAAGGTCGCCATCCGGGTGGAGACCGAAGAGAATCACAGCCTGGTCCTCCGTCAGGGATGGGATCTCGTGCAGGGCCATTATTTCGCTCGGCCCGAGACCCTGGCCAAGGAGCGAGCCTCCCTTCACCGGACGGCGCTGCTCGACCTGATCGCCGCCGTGGACGAGGAGACGCCACTCGGCGAGGTGAGCGACCGCTTGCGAACCGTTCCCCATCTCATCATGAACGTCCTCGGCATGGCCAACCTCATGCGCGCCGCGCCCGGCCAGCGGATCGAGTCCGTGGAGCAGGCGCTCGTCATGCTCGGCCGGAGCCAGCTGCTGAGCTGGCTGCATCTTCTCCTGTTCGCGAGCGACGACGGACAGGGATGCGCCCATCCGCTCTGCCGGCTCGCGGCAGTCCGGGGCAAGACCATGGAGTCGCTGGCCCGCGTCCGGCTGCAGAAGCACGTGGGCGGCGACGAGCAAGAGCCGAGTCGGGCTGCACTGACCGGCATGCTCTCCCTTGCGCCCGCACTGCTCGGCATGACGCCCAAGGCCGTCGCCCAGAAGCTCGGCGTCGACTACTCGATCGAAGCGGCCCTGATGCGTCGGGAGGGCTCCCTGGGCAAGCTCCTGACCCTGCGCGAACGACTGGAGGCGTCGGACCTGGGCGGCGCGGCCGGGATCCTGGACGATCTCGGGCTCACCCCCGCCGAGCTCCAGCACAGCGAGGTGGAGGCCGCCGCGTGGGCAAACGATCTGTCGGCCATGCCGACGAATCGCGCAGCGCGATCCGTTCGAGCCTGAGAAGCGGCGAGAGAGCCGTGTGCGCGAGGAGCCCTGCCCTGCATGGGCCGTGATCCCTGTCCACCGGGCTATGCCTCCTCAGCCGGACTCGTCGGTCCGCTCGGGTCCGAGCCAGCCGAGCCAGAAGTCGCGAGTGGCCCGGAGCAGCGCGCGGCGAGCTCGTCGCCCCCCTTCCGGGGACTGCTTGCGTGCTCTCTTCAGCGCGCGTCGGGCGCGCGTGAACACCCCCCAGAATCCCCGGATCCGGGCCAGGCCCCGCGCGTGGATCGAGACGAAGAGGAGGTGGTTGCGCGTGTAGTAGTAGAGGTGGGTCGGCGTCCGGCTCGACCCGAAGGATCTCGACGCGTGGTGGACGAGACGGGCCTCGGGCACGAGCCGCAGCCGATGGCCGGCCGCCCGCGCTCGCAGGCTCCAATCCGTGTCCTCGAAGGTGAGGAAGAACCGCTCGTCGAAGAGACCGATGCGCTCCAACGCTTCGCATCGGACGAGAAGCGCACAGCCATTCAGCCAGTCCGTCTCTCGCTCCCGCGAGTACTCCGGGCCGTCCGGCCTCCCGAATCCGATCATCCGCGGATAGCCCGACGGGTCCCAGCCTCCGCCGGCGAAGTAGACGGTGCCGGGCGGATCCGAGAGCAGGGACTTGGGCGCCAGCGCCGCGGCCTCGGGATGCCGCATCGCCGCATCGACGAGGCGTTCCACGCACTCGGCCTCGAGCACCGTGTCGTTGTTCAGCACCAGCGCGAAGACCGCGCCGCGTCCGAGCGCCGCCCGGAGCCCCGCGTTCTGACCTCCCGCGTACCCGAGGTTGCTTCCGAGAGACTCGATCTCGACCTCGGGGAAGGCCGCCTGAATGCGTCGCACGGAGTCGTCCGAGGAGCCGTTGTCCAGCACGAGGGCCTGGAGGCCGGGCCAGCTCTGCGTCTTCAGGCTCTGCAGGCAGGCCAACGTGTCGTCGGCCCCGTTCCAGTTCAGCACGAGCGCCAGGACCGTCGGCCCTCGCGAGCCCTCCGGATCGACCGCCTGTCGCCCGGCGCTCCCTGCCGAGGCCTCGGAGTCCAGGCCCCCGGACCGCCTCATGCGATCAGGGGGAGCGGCTCGGCGGGGAATCGCCGGCCGCTCTCGCTCCCACTAGCTCGCGAGCCCGGGCGCATGCTTGGCCAGCGTCTCGCCGATCTCGGCCGGTGACGGTGAGACGGCGACGCCGTTCGCCTCGAGCGCCGCGATCTTGTCGGATGCCTTTCCCTTGCCGCCCGCGATGATCGCTCCGGCATGCCCCATCCGCTTGCCGGGCGGAGCATTCTGTCCGGCGATGAAGGCGGCGACCGGCTTGGTCATGTTCGATTTCACGAACTCCGCGGCATCCTCTTCCGCGGAGCCCCCGATCTCGCCGATCATCACGACGGCCTTCGTCTCGGGGTCGGCCTCGAAGAGCTCCAGAGCGTCGATGAAGTGGGTGCCGATCACGGGATCACCTCCGATTCCGACACAGCTCGACTGTCCGATGCCCAGCCGCGAGAGCTGATCGACGGCCTCGTAGGTCAGCGTCCCCGAACGAGAGACCACACCGACCGGGCCCGGGCGCGTGATCTGCGCGGGCATGATCCCGATCCGGCATTGCTCGGGCGTCACGACGCCCGGGCAGTTCGGACCGAGCAGCCGGGTCCGGCTGCCTGCGAGCGCGGCCTTCGCCCGGGCCATGTCGACGACCGGGATCCCCTCCGTGATGCAGACGGTGAGATCCAGCTCGTTCTCCGCCGCCTCGAGAATGGCGTCCGCGGCGCCCGGAGGCGGAACGAAGATCACCGATGCGTTGGCGCCCGTGGCCGCGACGGCCTCCCGGACCGTGTTGAAGACGGGGAAGCCGTCGATCTCGCTGCCCCCCTTGCCCGGGTGGACGCCGCCCACGACCCGGGTCCCGTACTCGCGCGAGAGCCCGGCATGGAAGGTGCCCATCCGGCCCATGCCCTGCACGATCAGCTTCGTATTCTGGTCACAGAGGATCGCCATCTCAGGCTGCTCCCTTCACGGCGGCCACCGCCAGCTCGCCGGCTTCCTTCAGCGTCTCCGCCGGAGTGATGTTCAGGTCCGATTCGGCCAGGATCTGGCGCCCTTCGACCGACTTCGTGCCCTGGAGCCGAACGACGAGCGGCACGCTCACGCCGAGATCGGCCGCGGCGGCGACCACGCCCTCCGCGATCAGATCGCAGCGCACGATGCCACCGAAGATGTTCACCAGGATCGCCTCGACGTTCTCGTCCCGGAGGATCAGCTTGAAGGCCTCCTTCACCTTCTCCTTGTCGGCCCCGCCGCCCGCGTCCAGGAAGTTGGCGGGCGTGCCTCCGCAGTAGTGGATCATGTCCAGGGTCGCCATCGCCAGACCGGCGCCGTTCACCATGCAGCCGATGCTCCCGTCGAGGCCGACGTAGGCGAGGTCGATCTCCTTGGCCGCCCTCTCGCGCTCGTCCTCCTCCTCGGGATCGCGGAGCTCCACGATCTCCGGATGCCGATAGAGTGCGTTGTCGTCGAAGTTCAGCTTGCCGTCGAGGGCGAAGAGGTCCCCCTCCGCCGTCAGGACCAGGGGGTTGATCTCGACCTGCGAGCAATCCTTCTCGAGAAAGACCCGGAAGAGTCCGGTCACGAAGACCACGAACTTCTTGACCTGATCGGCCGTGAGGCCCAGACGGAAGCCGAGGTCGCGCGCCTGGTACTCCCGGAGCCCGACGTTGGGATCGACGAGCTGCGTCAGGATCTTCTCCGGCGTCTTCTCCGCGACCTCCTCGATCTCCATGCCGCCCTCGGTCGACGCGACGACGGCGAACTTCTCGGCGGCCCGGTCGAAGAGGATCGCGAGGTAGTACTCCTTCTCGATGTTCGACCCCGCCTCCACGTAGACCTTGCGGACGAGCTTGCCCTCGGGCGGCGTCTGCGGTGTATGCAGGGTCATGCCCAGGATCTCGCTCGCCGCCTTCTTGGCGTCCGCGGGCGACTTGGCCAGCTTCACGCCGCCCCCCTTGCCGCGGCCTCCCGCATGCACCTGGGCCTTCACCACGACGACCGGCGTGCCGAGATTCCGGGCCGCTCGCTCCGCCTCCTCGGGCGTGGTCGCGAGCTCGCCCGCCGGGACGGCCACGCCGTACTCGCGGAAGAGCGCCTTCGCTTGATACTCATGAACGTTCATGTCCACTCCGTTGTGTTGATTCTGCCGGGAGGGCTCCGGGGACCCGTCCCGAGACGTCTCGCGACGGCTCCGGCTTTCCCTAGAGCTCGATCTGCGAGACCAGCGTCCGCACGTGCTCGACCGAGGCGTCGAAGGCCTTCTGCTCCTCGGCATTCAGGTCGAGCTCGATGATCCGCTCGAGGCCTCCTGCGCCGATCACGCAGGGGACGCCGACGTAGAGACCCTCCACGCCGTACTCGCCCTCGCACAGGCAGGCGCAGGCGAGGACGCGCTTCTTGTCCCGGAGGTAGGACTCCGCCATCTCGATCGCGGAGAGCGCCGGCGAGACGAAGGCCGAGCCGGTCTTCAGCAGTCCGACGACCTCGCCACCCGCCTGCTTCGTGCGTTCGACGATCGCCTCGATCCTCTCGCTGGAGATCAGCGCCTCGATCGGGATGCCCGCCACCGTGCAGTAGCGCACGAGGGGGACCATGGTGTCGCCGTGGCCACCGAGGACGAGCGCGGTCACGTCCTTCACCGAGACGCCGAGCTCCCACGCCACGAAGCTCCGGAAGCGGGTCGAATCGAGCACGCCCGCCATGCCGATGACGCGGCTCTTGGGAA
>CAYXLY010000271.1:0-6381 GCA_964466005.1 uncultured Spirochaetaceae bacterium
TCTACACGGCTCTGAACACTCTTTCCCTACACGACGCTCTTCCGATCTCTCTCGGGGGCGGCCGCCGGGTCGACCTGCGCCTCGGGCAGCTCGAGGATCGAGTCCGACGGATCACCCGCCTCGCCGCGAGCCGTCGGCGGCCGCTCCGGGTCGAGGGGGACCATGTCCTCCATCAGCTCGAGCTCCCCGAGATCCCATGCGGCCGCGTCGGAGTCGGTTGGGCCCGTGGATCCGTCCTCGCGGATCGGATCCGCGGCCAGCGGCGCCTCGAGATCGACGAGAGCCGACTCGAGTCCGGAGTCGAGGTCGAAGCTCGGCTCGCCGGCCTCCTCCGCGAAGCCGTCGGGTCCGGAGGCCATGCGCGTGAGCTCGAGCTCAGGGGCCTCCTCGATCGTGATGTCGGCGCCGATCGGGCTCGCAGACGCCGGACGAGGCTCGGCACCGCGAGCGGGCGCAGCCGTGTCGGCGAAGCCCGCTCGAGGGATCGGGTCGGGGGCCGGCTCGAGCTCGGCAGGGCGCCCGGAGGAGCCGCCGACGACCTGGGTGAAGGTCGTTCCGGGATCGGCGCCGATGCCCAGATCCATCGCGGCCCGCTCGACGTCGCCCGGCTCGAGGCTCCGCCGCCCGGCCAGATAGGCCTCGAAGAGCCCGTTGTCGGCGAGGGTGTTGATCAGCCGCGGCCGCCCGCGCCCGAACTTGAAGAGCGTCTCGAGCACCGGCGCCGGGATCAGGTCGGCGGCCGCCGACGCCGAGGCCAGACGATGCGCGACGTAGGCCGCGGCGTTCTCCGCGGAGAGCGGATGGAGCTGGACGCGGACGTCGATGCGAGGCGCCATGCCGGGATCGTTCTGGATCAGCCTGTCGAGCTCCGGCGATCCGATCAGCAGCATCGACAGCAGCCGTCGATCCTCGTACTCGAGGTTCACCAGTCCGCCGAGCTCGGCGAAGACCTCGGAGGTCATCACCTGGGCATCGTCGATCATCAGCACCGCGTGTCGGCCGTCCTCCCGAATGATCGCGAGCTGCTCGTAGATCTGGGCGAGCAGGCCCGCGCGGTCGTGCGTCGGATCCTCCGTACCGAGCTGTCGCGCGAATCGCTGGAGAATGCCGTTGGCATCGGCCGCTCCGGGCAGCATGACGAGGAGCGTGGCCTCGAAGAGCTCCTCCTCCAGGGACTCGAGAATCCGACGCGCGAGGAGCGTCTTGCCCATTCCGCCTTCGCCGGTGAGGAGCGTGAGGCCCTTGTGCTGGCGAAGCCCCCGCTCGACGCGGCGCTGGGCGTCGCGATGGCTCGCGCTCTCGAAGAAGAAGCGCAGGTCGGGCTCGTTCGTGAAGGGATCCTGGCCGAGACCGAAATGCTGTAGATGTTCCATGACTCTTCCTTGACTCGGGTCGACTCCGCGCGGGAGCCTCCACCTCGAAGCGATCAGACGAAGGAGATCTTCTTGCGACCGCCCTTCCTTCGGGATCGTGTGTCGTCGGCGGGGATCGACCCGGCGTCGTTCTCGAATGCTTCGGATGCTTCGGATACATCCGGCGCATCGGGCGGGTCAGGGAGGGAGTCCTCGCTCGAGTGGACGGTCGCCATCGGCACGGCCTCGACGAGCGCCTGGTCTCCCGCCTCGTCGTCATCGTCGTCGAAGAGGTCGGCGAAGCTCTCGAGCCCCTCGCCCGGAGACCCGAGCTCCGGCGTCTCGACAACGCCCCGTCGAAGCGACGTCAGACGCTCTGCCGCGCCCGGGAAGCGCGCGTCGATCGCGAGCACGCGCTCCAGGCTCGAGACCGCGCGAGCCTGATCGCCCGCGCCCTCCTGCGCGACGGAGAGGTCGAAATACACCCCGGCCAGTCGCGCCGACGGGATCTCGGGCAGGGCGAGCGCCTGCTCCAGATGGTTCACGGCGTCGTCGAATCGCGCGAGATCGCGCGCACAGAGACCCATCAGGTAGAGGCTGTCGAAGCGCCGGGCCTCGGAGTCGAGACAGACCCGGAACTCGCCGATGGCATCCTCGAAGAGCCCCATCTCGCGATAGGCGATCCCGAGGTCGTAGCGCGTATCGTAGTCGCCCTCTTCGAGCGTGGCGCTCACGCCCTTCTTGAAGTCCGAGAAGATCGACTCGAAGCCGTCCTCGACCGTCGAGAGCACGCCCGAGGGCGACTCGTCGGCCCGGGGCTCCTCGTCGTCCGCCAGCACGTCGGCCAGCGCCTCGCGCAGATCGAAGGTGTCCTCGGCCTCGGGCTCGGGCTCGGGCTCGGCCAGGTCGATTGCCGCGTCTTCGTCGTCGAGGTCGATCTCGAACGCGATCGACTCCTCGTCGCTCGCGCCCGACAGGCCGCCGACGAGCGACTCTTCGGTCGGATCGCCCTCCTCCGACTCGCCCGGCTCCACCCCGGTCGCCGCGACCGAGGCATGCGTCTCCCCCGAGAGCCGGGCAGTGCTCTCACCGGCCTCCGTTGCGACCGCGTCCCCGGACAGAGTGGGCGCGCTCGGCGCGGCCGTCGGGGAAGGAGCCGGCTCGCCCGAAGCAGCGCGCGCGGCGCGAAGCGTCTCCATGCGCGCCCGGGCGATCGCGTGCTCCGGCTGCGACGCGAGGATCCGGGCGAGGATGGCCTCTGCCTCGTCGTGCATGTCCTGCGCGAGATAGAAATCGGCCTCCTCGAGCTCTTCCTCGCAGTCGATCGTGAGGCTCGGGCTCTCCTCCACATTCGAGCCGCTGGCGGAGAGCTCCAGGGTGTCCGGGTCGAGCTCGAGCTCGATCGCGACCTCCTCGGTCGTCGGGTCTCCGGAATCGGCAGGGTCGTCCTGTGGCGTCTCGCCGGAGGACTCGTCGAAGGCCTCCGAGAGGTCGACGTCGAGTCCTTCGCCGTCGAGATCGAGCTCGAAGACGTCCTCCTCATCGACCGAAGGCGAGGTCGTCTCCGCCTCGAGAGCGCCGGCCGCCCGACCCGCTGCGGATGCCGGCGATCCGCCGTCCTCGTCCGTACCGGCGGTCGGCGTCGACGCCGCGTCGCCCTGCGCGAGATCCGCGTCGAGGTCGAGATCCAGATCGAGCTCGAAGGTCCCGTCCGTCTCGTCTGCGTCGCTGCCCAGCCGGATGTCCGACTGGGTCTCGCTCGCGGCGACCTCGTCGATCGCCTGATCGAGATCGAGGTCGACCTCCACGTCCAGATCGAGATCGAGGCCCCCGGAATCGCTCCCCACCTGCTCCAGTGACGACGCGGTTCCGCCTGCCTTCGCTGCGATCTCTCCCAGACCGGCGGCGGCGGCCGGATCCAGCGCGGCGATGCGAGCCTGCAGGTCCTCGAATGCGGCGACGTCGCCGGCGAGACGGAGCGGCTCTGCCGCGCGACACCAGACCTCCACCGCCTCGGTCTCGCGTCCGTCGTCGGCGTAGGCCTCGCCGAGCTTCTCGAGGGCCGCGGGATGATCCGGGGCCTGTGCCAGCACGGCGTTCAGGCTGGCAATCGCCTGATCACGCTTTCCGTAGCGGAGATAGACGCTCGCCTCCGCCAGCAGCTGATCGGGATCGCCTTCGGGAAGCGCCGACGACGAGGACCCGAACGACGAATCGTCGAGGTCCTCGCCCGTCTCGAGGTCGAGGGAGATCTCGTCGCCCAGCGTCAGCGGCTCCGGAGCTTCGGAGACGGGCGGTGCGGTCTCGCTCTGCCCGCCGAAGGTGTCGAAGGGATCTTCCTCGAGGAGCTCGTCTTCGCCGAGAAGGGGCTCCTCGACCTCCGAGACATCGGCGGCCAGACCCGAGTCCGAGGCGACCTCCCCGGCCGGCAGGCGCTGCATCAGCTCGCGCGCCTTCTCCTCGTCGCCCCGCTCCCGATGGAGCCGGGCGAGCGCCCGCGTGGTCTCGGCGAGCTTCCCGTCCGATCCCATCTGGGCATGGAGATCCATGGCGAGCTCGTATTGGGCGGGCTCCTTCGAGAGCTCGAGCGCCTTCAGCACCAGGGGCTCGGCGCGATCGAAGCTCGAGTCGATCATCAGGTTGCGGGCCAGCGCCGTCAGGGTCGGGAGGTCCTCCGGTCTGAACTCGAGGATGCGCTCCTGGATCGCCATCAGCTGATCGCGAGCCCCCTGGCTCTCGAGCTCCTGGGCGACGGCCTGATACTCCACCAGGGCCTCGGACTCCATCCCCTCCTGGCGAAGCAGATCGGCCACCTTCAATCGACTGGTCGTATTGGACGGATCCAGGGCCGCCATCTGCCGCAGCAGCTCGAGCGCCTCGGACTTCCGGCCCTCCTTGTGGAAGCCGTCCGCCGCGGTCTGCAGCGAGGCGATCGCCTCGGCGTCGAGACCCATGCGCTGATAGAGCTCCGAGAGCGAGACGTAGGCCGAGTAGTGCTTCGGGTCGAGGTTCAGGATCTGCTTGAAGACGGCGACCGCCCGGGCGTCGAAGCCGTCCTGCCGATATTGCTGAGCGACCTTGCTGTACTGGGCGATGGCCTCGGCGGCCTGTCCCCAACGCCGATAGCAGTCGCCGACCTCGAGGAGCAGCTTCGCGTCCCGCGGATCCGCCTGCAGGAGCTTGGTGTACTCCTTCAGGGCCTTCGCCTTGGCGCCTTTCTGGGCGAACTTGCGAGCCGCATCCAATACTTTTCGTTTATTGAGCGCCAATGAACCCTCAACATGGCGAAGTGACCGAGGATGGGCAGGAGGCCCCTCGAAGACTCGTATCGGCGAGCCGGAGGGCCCCTTGAGACGAGTCTGGGCCGCAGCGCGAGCGGGAAATCGACCCCTGCGGGATGATTCAGAGGGGCCAGAAGGCGCGGGCGGGAGCGGTGCGAAGCGCCCGCGAGCGACGGGGCGCTAGAGGGAGTGCGACGGCCTCGCAGGCGGCGATCGACCTCTCGTCCTGCCTCGCCGTGTCGGAGCCGATCAGATCTCGAGATGCCCGAGCAGCCCTTCGAGGCCCAGACGGTAGCCCGCCGCCCCGAGTCCGGAGACGACGCCGAGCGCGATCGGAGAGACGAACGAGTGACTCCTGAAGGGCTCGCGGGCGGCGATGTTCGAGAGGTGGACCTCGACCACGGGCAGCCCCGTCGCGGCCAGGGCGTCCCGGAGCGCGACGCTCGAGTGGGTCAGGCCTGCCGGATTGATCAGGATGCCGGCGACCTCGCCCATCGAGGCCTGGATCCGATCGATCAGCTCGCCCTCGTGGTTCGACTGCAGGCAGTCGAGCTCGACGCCCCGCTCCTTCGCCCAGGACTCGAGCTCGGCGTCGATCTCGGCCAGCGTGCGATGTCCGTAGACCTCCGGCTCCCGTCTGCCGAGCAGGTTCAGGTTCGGACCATGGAGGACGAGGATGCGAACGACCTTGGACACGGGCTCTCCTCGATCCGGCGGGAAGCCGCTCAGAGCTCCGCGCGAATCGCGACCAGACTTCGTCGGATCAGGTAGCGCGCCTTGCCCAGATTGCCATCGGGCGCCAGCGCCAGCACGAGGAAGAGATCGCTCTCGATCGACTGGAAGATCAGGGTGATCTGATCCAGTCGGACGACCGTCTCCCGGAGAGAGCCGACCCCGAGCGCGTCCGCCGCCTTGCCCATGTCCGCGAGGATGCGGCCGAACTCGATGCCCGCGTGGGTGACGTCACCGCCGAGTGGATCGCTGCGATCGAGAGGGCCGTGCGACACCACCTGGGCGATCGCGATGCCGTCGAGCCCCATCAATGCCGCGCCGAGCCCCCCGCCGCATCCGTCCACGATCTCCTGGAGAGTCCCCTCGAAGCTCATTGCAGCCTCCTCGACCGTCGTCGCTCGAGTCGTCGCCGCTCCAGATTGTGCAGCCAACGCTCGAGGGTCGCCAGAACCAGGGCCCGCGAAGGCCTGTCTCCCCCCGGCCTCCCGGGTCCCGACGTCCCTTCGATGCCGGCCGGCCCTTCGCTCGAAGGCACGTGCCAGAGGCCCGGTCCATCGTCGTCCGCGAGCGGCGGAGGCGCCTCCGGGCCCCCTTCCGAGAGGTCGAGGGCCGCGCACGTGCCCTCGATTGCCTCTCCGGAGAGCTCCGCCAGGCCGATCGGCTCCTCCATCAGGACGCGGGACGCGACGAAGTTCACGTCGTGCATCGCCTCGACGTCGGCCTCGGCCTCGGCAAAGGCGCGGTCCAGCTCGAAGCTGTCCAAAGGATCCGGGAGGCGCTCGACGGAAAGCACGTCCTCTCCCCAGAGACTCTCCTCGCCTTGCTCCGCCTGCGCGGCCTCCTCCTCGCCCGAAGTCTCGTCTTCAGGCTCCACGGGCTGCGGCGCGTCGAGCGCGGCGAGCCCCATGTCCCGAGCCCAGCGATCGAGCCCCTCCTCGAGAAGATGCCGGGCGGCGATCTCGTCGGAGGCGTCCATCCGGCTCAGCGCCAGCACGACTCGCGCAGGCCACTCGTTC
>CAYXLY010000272.1:0-6377 GCA_964466005.1 uncultured Spirochaetaceae bacterium
CGGCACTGAAGAGCCGGCTCGAGCGGCTCTTCGTGACGCGCGTGAAGGGCTTCGAGGTCGATCGCATGGCGGCCTGCACTTTGTTGTTCGAGGGGCGGGCGGACGAGGTCGCGTCTCAGCAACGCTCGATCCATCGCCTGGCAGCCCGATTCGGCGGTCTCCGCGGCGGCGCCGAGAACGGCGAGCGGGGCTATGCGCTCACCTTCAGCATCGCCTACATCCGCGACTTCATGATGCGTCATCATGTGATCGCCGAGTCTTTCGAGACGACGGTCGCCTGGAGCCGGGCCAGCGCTCTCGTCGACGATGTGAGGCAGCGCCTTTGGCAGGAGCACGCAAAGCGCGCCCTCCCTGGACGTCCCTTCGTCTGCGCGCGCGTGACCCAGCTCTACGAGACGGGCGTCTGCATCTACTTCTATTTCGGCTGCTACATGAAGGGCGTCCCGAGCCCGAGCGACGTCTACGCCGAGATGGAGCGGGCCGCACGGGAGGAGATTCTCCGCGGCGGGGGCTCGCTCTCCCACCACCACGGCGTGGGCAAGCTCCGCCAGGCCTTCCTGCCCGAGATCTTCTCGGAGCCGGCGCTCCGCTGGCGCAGCGAGCTCGAGCGCGCGATCGACCCCGGGAACGTCTTCGGCTGCGGAAACTGAGCGGAAGGCGCAGGGCGGGCGGCCGGGCCAGCCGCCTCGCGCCCGGGCATCCGCCTCGCCCGGTCGGGGTGGGAAGAGATCGCCTCCAGGCATCGCGCTTGCAGAGACCTACGGGAGGTCATGAGCTCCATCGAGCCGCGCTCCGATGGCCGTGCCGCGGGCACTGCCGATGGCGATGGCGATGGCGGCGATGGCGAAGGAGGAAGCGATGCCCGAGGAAGATCCCGAGACGGCCGACGGAATCTCGAACCGACCGCGCGACGAGGAGCGAGAACGGCAGGAGCGGGTGCCGCCCGCAGGTACCGCGAGGGGCGAGACGGATCCGGCGCTCCGCCCGCGTCCGGACGAGAAGCCCGCGCCGCGTGATCCCTCCCCCAAGCAGCCCGACCCGGAGAGTCCGCCCGAGACCTGACTCGGCTGGAGCCTGAGCGGGCTGAGCTGACGCGAGGACGCTTCTCCGCCCCCTCCTCCAGCGTTCCCTGCTGCTCTCCGGAACCGATTCCGCTGCGCTGCCCGGGCTTCCGCTGCGCTCCCTTCTCCGAGGTCCGCTGCGCTCCCTGGCCCGAGGGTGGGCCGGGGAGCGCCAGAGTGGAGCCGGCGTTCGGGCGGCGAGCCACCCGGTCAGGGGGGACCGGCGGAGACCTCCGGACGCGTGCTGCCGTCCGAGTCGCTCCGACCGGCTCGGCTGCCGCTGCCGCTCCCGGACGTGCGCTGAAGCACGATCTCGACCCGTCGATTCTCGAGCCGACCCGCCTTGGAGTCGTTGGGGGCGATCGGTCGGCTCTCGCCCAGACCGCGCACCTCGAGGCGGTTCGAAGAGACGCCATTGCGCTCCAGAACGCGGGCCACGGCCGCGGCCCGACGCCGGGAGAGCTCCCGGTTGTATTGCTCGCTACCGAGGCTGTCCGTATGCCCCTCCACGATGACCTTTCGATCCGGGTACTCCTGGAGGAGGCCTGCGACCTGCTCGAGCGCATCGCGCGCGGCCGGCTGGAGCTCCGCCTCGTCGAGCGCGAACAGCACGTCGCTCATCGTCACGATCAGCCCGCGGTCGGTCTGCCGGGTGTCCAGCTCGGTGAGCTGCGACCTCAGCTCCTCGGCGCGTCGGCTGGCGCGCTCCGCCCTGCTGGTCGCCGCCTCGAGACGCGCCTCGTCTCGCTCCTGAGCGAGCTCCTCGATCCGCTCCTGATAGGCCTCGGTTTCGGCCGCGACGCGAGCGAGCTCGATCTGGTGCCTCGCGAGATACGCGAGATGGTCGATCCGGTCCTGCTGATCCCGATCGGCGGCGCGCTCGAGACGTTCGACCGCCTTCTCCGCCTCATAGAGCTGCACCGGGGCATGGCGCGAGATGCGGTCGTCGTTCTGGACCTCCTCGAGATCGCTGCGGATGTCCGGAACGACTCGGGGCGGCTCGGGGCTCGCGCAGCTGGATAGGAGCGCGATCGTCACGAGCGTGATCACGACGAGGCTCGTCTTCGCGCCCCGCTTCGCAGCGGCGTCCTGCGTGGGCTTTCTTTCGTCACTCATCGGTGTACTCCTTCTTCAGCATCTCGACGGTCTCTTCCATCGACTTCACCGTCGACTTCGCCCGCTGACGGGTGGCCTTGGCCTCGGCGATCTGTGCATCGACCTTGGCCTCGTCGGCCAGGCGACGCGCCGCCGTGTAGCGCTCGCGCCGCATCATCTCCTGAGCGCGATCGAGCTTCTCCCGCGCCTTTTTCATCTCGCCCGGAGCGTGCCTCTCTGCATCGTCCTGGGCGGCCTGATCGATGGCCAGTCGGGCCTGGGCGATCTCCTCGCGAGGCGTCGGAGAGCTCGCGCAGGCGACCCCCCAGACGACCATCCCCACGAGCAACAGCCTGATTCCGGAAACATGTCGTGCGGCCATGTCCTGCTCCTCCCTTTTCCTCATTTCCACCCGAAGAGATGAGCAAGCGACGTGCCAGCATTGTCTCAGACCCCCGAGGAGCCGCCTAAGACGCCACCCGACCGTCGATGCTCGAGGCAGAGAGGGGCGATCGTGGGCGTTCGTCCACATGACGGGAGCAGCTCGGGATGCCTGTCAGCGGGCGGTTTCTACAAGCCGGCGCGATGATGAGGGCGAGCCCGAGGATCGATCGCTGCCTCCTCTCGTTCTCGCGTGCGTTCTCGCGTGTCCGGCAGCCCGCGAGTCCGGCAGCGCTTCGCCAGCCCATCGCCCGCGGAGCCGACCGGCAGGCGATCGGGTACCTTCGTCCGTATGAGCCGCAGCGAGCTGATGATTCACGGGCAGAAGATGAGCTATCGCAGCTCGGGAGAGGGGCCCGTCCTGCTCCTGATCCACGGCATGGCCGGAAGCGCAACGACCTGGAGGCACGTGATGCCCGGCCTCGGCCGAAGCTTCCGGGTGGTGGCCCCGGACCTGCTCGGCCACGGCCACTCGACGAAGGAGCCGGGTGACTTCTCCCTGGGCGCTCTGGCGAGTGGACTCCGGGACCTTCTCGTGGCACTCGGCGTCGACCGCGCGACGATCGTCGGCCAGTCGCTCGGCGGCGGCGTGGCCATGCAGCTGGCCTATCAGTATCCGGAGCTCTGCGAACGACTCGTGCTGGTGAGCAGCGGCGGCCTGGGCCGGGAGGTGAACCGGCTGCTGCGGCTTCTGAGCCTTCCCGGGTCGGAGGCGCTGCTCTCGTTGGGCTGCTCGGAGGCGATCCGCGGCCGGGTCGCGCGAGCCGCGAGCCTCGCCGCTCGCCTCGGCCTGCGCCCCGAGCCGGTGGTGGCGGAGCTCTGGCGCAGCTACGCGTCGCTCGGCGATGGACCGACGCGCCGATCCTTCCTTCGAACCCTGCGAGCCGTGATCGACCAGGGTGGCCAGGCAGTGAGCGCCTCGAACCGTCTCCATCTCGCCGCAGAGATGTCGACCCTGATCCTATGGGGCGACGCCGACCCGATCATCCCGGTCCAACACGCATACGAGGCGCATGCAGCCATCGAGGGGAGTCGTCTCGAGATCTTCGAGGGCGTCGGTCACTATCCCCATGTCGAAGATCCCGAGCGCTTCGTCGCTCTCCTGACGGAGTTCGTCGAGACCACGGCGCCGACGCAGCTCAGAACCTCCCCTCGTCTGGTGCTCCGCGCGGCGACGACTTTCCCGCCTGCGGAGGGCTCGACTCCGACGGCCTGAAGAGTCTCCGAGAGAGCCTCAGCCTATGGAGCCTCGTGGGCGTCCGGGACGGCTGCTCGGAAGTCCTGGGCGCGAGCGACCCGCGTCCATGAATTCGCTGGACGCGAAGCGGGGTAAAGTGCATGACTCGTCGACCGAGGGCCGCCGCGTCGATGCCTGGAACGAGCACCGCCGTGGAGTCGGTGGCGCGCCAACGAGCACGTGAGGAAAAAGCGCCATGCGTTCGCGTCGACTGCTCGTGATCGGCATGCTCGGCGTGATCGGCTCATCCGGCTGTACGAACGTGGGCAGGATCGAGATCAGGGCCAAGGACGGCGACGTGCTCCAGCCCGGGGCGAGGGTCGAGTGGAAGCTGGCCCCGAACGGCGGTCCCCCGTCCCAGGGCCTCTTCGATTCGGAAGAGAATCCCGCCTCCGTCACCTCCGACGCCTCCGCGAGCCCTGAGGAATCCCGATCGACGTCCACGACGTCCAGGTCCCTCGAGGTCCGACGCGCCGGCTCTGCGGAGCACGAAGCGGGCGCGACGAGAGAGGAAGCGCGGGCTCGCCGCCTGATCCGACCGACGCTCTCGCTCGATCTCGACTATGTGGCCGCCGTCGACGCCGAGGACGAGGCGAATCTCTCGGCCTCGCAGTTCGTGGACTTCGACGGCAGGGACTTCATCGGTCCCCAGCGGACGCGGTCCGACCTCACCCTCCACGTGGCCTCCACCAGCGTGCGCGGGGGCCTTCGCCTGATCGACCTGTTCGCCCTGGAGGTCCTGGCCGGGGTCTCGCTCTCCGCTCTCGATCTCGAAATCCGCGGCGCGGGGACCCGCTCGCAGGATCTCGGCTTCGGGCTCGGTCCGATGGTGGGAGCCCGGTTCACCTTCACGCCCCATCCTGTCGTCGACCTCTATGGACAGTGGCAGCTGCATCTGCTCGAGGTCATCGGGTCCGACGGACGCGATGGGCTGCTCCTGCGCAGCCGGGAGGCGGGCGTCCGGCTTCATCTGACACGCCACCTCTCGCTCTTCGGCGGCTGGCGGGAATGGGACTACGACGAGAACGTGGAGAACGAGTCGGATATCGACCTGGATCTGAGCGGTCCGACGTTCGGATCGCTCCTGCGCTTCTGACGCCCCGGATCGCAGCCTGATTGCGTTCTCGACTGCGCCGCGCGGTCCGGAGACCGGATTCGCGATGCGCTCACGCGCCGAAGAGCGACCTTCCATTCGCCTCGTACCAGGCCAGGATTCCCTGCCAGATCTCCTCCGCCTCCTCCGCATACCAGAAGAGATCGCGGTCCTCTTCGTCGATCACGCCCTCTTCGAGCATGAAGTCGATGTCGACCGCGCGGCGCCAGTAGTCCCGCCCGACGAGCACCACCGGAATCGGCTCGATCTTGCGCGTCTGGATCAGGGTGAGCGTCTCGAAGACCTCGTCGAAGGTGCCCAGCCCGCCCGGAAAGGCGACGAGCGCTCTCGCCCTCAGCAGGAAATGCAGCTTGCGCAGGGCGAAATAGCGGAATCGGAAGCAGAGCTCCGGCGTGATGTAGGGATTCGGAAATTGCTCGTGCGGCAGGTCGATGTTCAAGCCCACCGTCCGGGCGCCGGCCTCGTGGGCACCGCGATTGGCCGCCTCCATCACGCCGGGACCCCCGCCGGTCATCACCACCACGCGGCAGTCTTCGGGTCCCTCCCCGGACGCGCCGACCTGCCGCCCCAGCTCGCGCGCCACCTCGTAATAGCGGCTCTTCGCGAGGACCCGCTCGGCCCGGGCCAATCGGGTGGCGAGCAGACCCGTCCTCTCCGACGCGTCCGGCCCGTCGGCCGCGTCCGCCAACGCCCGACGCAGCCGCTCGACCTCGTCCGCCGCCGCTCCGGGCTCGACCAGACGGGTGCTGCCGAAGACGACGATCGTGTTCTCGATTCCGTACTGATCGAGCCGGAGCTGGGGCTTCAGATACTCGATCTGGAGTCGGACGCCTCGGGTCTCGTCCGCATGCAGGAAGTCGATGTCTTCATCGGAGCGGCGATAGCTGTCACTGCGCAGGATCCGCTCGATCTTCAGAGGCGCCTCGGCATCCTCCGTCGCCGGCTTCGGCCGCTGCCAGGGGAGATCCTCGCGCCGTTGCCGGGAGTGGCTCGGCGGGCCGCTCGAGCGCGGCTTCGATTCGTCGGTCATGGCGCAATCCTCTCCAACCGCACGCGTCGGACGCAATGGACACGACGCATGCAACGCAGCGATCTTCCCTCTTTTCAGGACTCGGACGGAGAGGCGGCGGGATTCCCGAAACGTCGGCGCCCCTCCCCTCGGCGGCGGGAGCTCGCGGGATCGCGCGTCTCGCGGCGCTCGCTCACGCCGGGCTGACCGCGCGCGTCGTTGCCCACGTCGCTCATGTGCGAAGCTCGACGAGCTCGTTGAGATGGCCTTCGGGATCGCGCGCGAAGGCGACGCGGATTCCGAGCCGCGGCATCTCCTTGATCTCGCCGACGAGGTCGCCCCCCGAGAGCCGGACGCGTTCGAGCAGCGCCTCGAGATCGGAAGAGCGTCGTGTAGGGAAAGAGTGTTCAGAGCCGTGTA
>CAYXLY010000273.1:0-6354 GCA_964466005.1 uncultured Spirochaetaceae bacterium
GGCTGGCGCGCGCGATCGGCGAAGGCCGTCTGCGACCGGGGGATCGGCTGCCGCCCATCCGGAGGCTCGCCTCGCAGCTGGGGATCCATCGCGACACCGTGGCCCTCGCCTACGAGCAGCTGGCTCGGGAGGGCCGGGTGGTGGCGCGGGTCGGCAGGGGCACTTTCGTCTCGGAGGGCGTCTCGGAGGGCGTCTCGGAGGGCGTCTCGGAGGGCGTCTCGGAGAGGGCGTCCGAGGGTGTGGCGGAGAGCGTGGCCCGGGACGGGACGGGGCGTCGGGGGGAGCCCGTCGCGGAGAGCATGACCGACCTCGGGGCCGAGCCTCGGGAGGGGCGCAGGATGCCGATCGCCGCGCCGGGTCGAGCGGGCCAGGCCGGTCCGAGGGGCGGAGGTCGGGCCATCCACATCAGGGGGGGCAGCGAGCCGCTTCGCCCGCTCGCCCGGTCGGTGACCCTGGCGGCGCCGGTCGAGGCGTTGATCGCCCTCGAGAACACGCGACCTCGTTATGCGACCGGCGACGACGTGATCGCGCTTCACAAGCTGATTCCCGACGCCCGCTTCTATCCGACCGCGGCCTTCCGGCGTTGCATGGAGGCGGCCATGACCGAGGACGGGCCCGAGCTCTTCTCCTATGCCTCGCCGGAGGGGCATCCCCGCCTGCGGCGCGCGATGGTGGAGCGCCTGCGGCGACAGGGGCTCGAGCTCGGTCCGGACGAGCTCGTCCTCTGCCACGGGGCGAGCCAGGGCATCTCCCTGGCTCTGAGACTCTTCGGCGCCCCCGGCGACGCCGTGGCGGTCGAGGTGCCGACCTACGCCAACGTGCTCTCCGCCTGCGCCGGCCTCGGGCTCGGACTGATCTCCGTGGAGATGGACGAGGACGGTCCGGACCCGGACTCGCTGGCCCGCGCTCTCGCCCGTCCGGAGGTGAAGGCCTTCTACACGATCCCCAGCTTTCACAATCCGCTGGGCACCACGAGCTCTCTGGCCCGACGCCGTCTGGTTCTGGAGATCGCTCGCGACCACGGCGTTCCCGTGATCGAGGACGGCTTCGAGATGGATCTGCGCTTTCGCGGGGACGAGGTGCCCTCGCTCGCGGCACTCGACGACGAAGGACTCGTCGTCCTGCTCTTCTCCTTCTCCAAGTCGCTCTTTCCCGGCATCCGCGTCGGCTCGATCTCGGCGCGGGGGCGTGCGCTCGAGGGGCTCGTCGCGCTCAAGCACGCGACCGACCTGTCGGACGCGCTGCCGATCCAGGCGGCTCTGGCCCGATTCGTCGAGTCGGGAGACTACGATCGGCATCTCGAGCGGATGCGCTCGGTTCTTCTCTCGCGGCACGAGGCGATGGATGCCGCGCTCTCGCGCGAGATGCCCGAGGGCACGACCTGGACGAGACCGGAGGGCGGCTATCAGCGCTGGCTGGAGCTTCCTTTCGAGGTGGATACGCGAGACCTGCTGCCCGATGCGGCGCGCGCGGGCGTGCTCTTCTCCCCGGGCACGCTCTTCCTGCCCGATGGCCGACCCTCGCGAGCGATGAGGCTCACGGTGGCCTGTGCGGACGAGGACGAGATCCGGCGCGGGGTCGCCGCGTTGGGTGACGTGGTCCGGAGGTCCGGAGCCGCGGAGCCGGGAGCGGCGGGGCGGGCCGCCGGCATGCATCTCTAGCCGCAGCGCCGGTCGCAGAGATCGAGACGATTCCAGGATCGGGAGCATCGCTCCGGATCGACAGGAGGCACGAAGATGTCGAAGACGAATGGAAGCCACGGAAACGGCGGCGCGCGGCGAGGCGCCGAGTCCTTCGAGCTCAAGGTCGGGCTCGCCGAGATGATGAAGAACGGCGTGATCATGGACGTCACGGATGCCGAGCAGGCGAAGATCGCGGAGGACGCGGGCGCCTGCGCCGTGATGGCGCTCGAGCGCGTGCCGGCGGACATCCGCCGGGACGGGGGCGTCGCCCGCATGAGCAACGTCGAGATGATCGAGCAGATCCAGAAGTCCGTGTCGATCCCGGTGATGGCCAAGGTGCGGATCGGGCACATCCAGGAGGCTCGCGTGCTCGAGGCGATGGGGGTCGACTTCATCGACGAGAGCGAGGTCCTGACGCCCGCCGACGACGAGCATCACATCGTGAAGCACGACTTCCGGGTGCCCTTCGTGTGCGGAGCCCGCAATCTCGGCGAGGCCCTGCGCCGGGTCGGGGAAGGGGCGGCGATGATCCGGACGAAGGGCGAGGCCGGGAGCGGAAACATCGTGGAGGCGGTGCGTCATCTTCGGAGCGTCTGCGGGCAGATGCGGGCGATCCAGGCGATGCCGGCGGAGGAGCTGATGACGACGGCCAAGGAGATGGGCGCTCCCTACGATCTCGTCCGCTACGTCCACGAGAACGGCAAGCTGCCCGTTCCGAACTTCGCGGCCGGCGGCGTCGCGACTCCCCCCGACGCAGCGCTGTGTCGACAGCTCGGTGCCGAGGCCGTCTTCGTGGGCTCGGGGATCTTCAAGAGTGCCGATCCGGCAGCTCGGGCGCGGGCCGTCGTGCACGCCAACACGCATTGGGACGACCCGGTCGAGGTCCTGAATGCCTGTCGGGGGCTGGGGAGCGCGATGGAGGGAATCGAGATGGCGACGCTCGACGAGAGCGAGCGGCTGGCGAATCGAGGCTGGTAGGACGGGCAGGAGAGGACGCCATGTCGCGGAGCCCCTCTCGGGCGCTGGAGGTCGGCGTGCTCGGCATCCAGGGTGACATCGAGAAGCATCTCACCGCCCTCGAGCGCCTGGGGGCTCGAGGGCGGCGGGTGCTCGCCGCACGGGACCTCGTCGGACTCGTCGGCCTGATCCTTCCGGGCGGCGAGAGCACCACGATGGCGAAGGGACTCGAGCGTCACGATCTCGTCGGGCCGATCCAGGCGTTCGCCGGATCCGGGGGGGCGGTCCTCGGGACCTGCGCGGGAGCGATCCTGCTCTCCCGAGCCTCCCGCAATCATCCGGTCCCCACGCTCGGCCTCATCGACGTGGAGGCCGAGCGCAACGCCTACGGGACGCAGCTCGACTCCTTCGTCGCTCCGGCCGAAGCGGGCTCCGACCCCTCGTTCACCGGCATGGAGTGCGTCTTCATCCGAGCCCCACGGCTGCTCGATCCGGGGCCCTCGGTCGACGTGCTGATCCGGGTCGACGACAGCCCGGTCCTGGTCCGGGAGGGACGCCGCTGGGCGTGCACCTTCCATCCCGAGCTGACCGACGAGCTGCGCGTCCATCGTCGCTGGCTCGAGGAGGTCGTGGAGCCCCGGCGGTCGACGGGCCGACCGAGTCGGGGGAGCGGACCCGCCCACGGCTCCGAGGGCGGAGCCGGAGCCGGCGCGAAGCTCAGTAGCTGAAGCGCACCGCCATCACCAACTCGTGGGCGTCGTACTCCGAGTCGAGCCGACGGGCTCCCCGCCCGGTGACCCGGGAGTCGAGCTCGGGATCGGTCGTCGCGAGGTATCGATAGCCGAGCGAGAGCTCGGTCACCTCGCCATAGGGCACGGTCGCTCCGGCCATCACGTTCCAGACGAAGACGCTGGCCTCGTCTCCGATCTGCAGCGTGTCCCGGCTCTCGGCGTCCACCTCCAGGAGCCCATACCCGATGCCGAATCCCGCGTAGGGGACGACTCCCCAGTCGAGATCGAGGTCGCCGTAGAAGTTCGCCATGGCTGCGAAGAGGCCGATCTCGCCGGAGGCTTCGGTCGGCCCGGTGCCGACGCCCATGTCCTGGACATCGCTCTGCCGATAGCTGAGGTGGACCTCGCCGCGAAAGAGGTCGAGAAAGCGCGCCCCGAGCGCGCCGCCTACCGCGAAGCCGGGATCCGGCTCGATTCGGCCCCAGAGATCCGCTCCGGTCGCGTCCGCCCCGATGAGATTCTGGTTCCGCACGACGGAGAGGCCGACCTCGTAGGCGACATAGGGTCGCATCCACGGGGCCTCGCCAGCCTGCTCGTCCTCGGCGCGGGCGGATTCCGGCGCACTCATCAGGCTCAGCAGGAGGGGGAGAAGGAAGCGAAAGACCGTGCGCTGCATCCAGGGGACCTC
Organism: uncultured Spirochaetaceae bacterium; assembly: GCA_964466005.1. Classification (GTDB taxonomy): domain Bacteria; phylum Myxococcota_A; class UBA9160; order UBA9160; family UBA4427; genus UBA4427. Next base: position 4,059 of record CAYXLY010000273.1, read on the forward strand.
GTTCGGGGTGGACGATCGACGGGCGGGTGCCCCGGCGGCGATCATACCAAGCGCAGGTCCGGAAGGGTCGAATGGAATTACCCACGGGAAGAAGGCCGCGCTGCACGGGAGTCCCGATTTGAAGCGCTTGCCGGGGATCGCTCCTTTGTGGTACCAAACGACGTCCGAAATCGGGGCCTTGCCCCTCAACCACCAGCCTCGGTGCTCAGGATCCGAGCCGCGGAGACCCGCCACGGCTCGATCTCCCGATGTCGCTTCGTGAGCGCATCTGCGGAGGGATCCGAGGAGAGCGCCCGGCCTGCCGCTCGTCGGCAGCCGTCCAGGAGGAAAGTCTTGCGGGAATACGAAACGACGTTCATCGTCCAGCCCGAGATCTCGGAGGAGGGCAGTCAGGTCCTCCTCACGAAGCTCGATGGCGTCCTCGAGTCCGGCGGCGCGACCCGCCTGATGTGCGAGGATCATGGCAAGCGCAAGCTCGCCTACGAGATCAAGAAGTTCCACAAGGGCCACTACTACACCCTGATGTTTCTCGACGAAGGCCGGGTGGTCCCGGACGTCGAGCGCGTGCTGAGGCTCGAGGAGTCCGTGCTTCGCTTCCTGACCATCCAGTCGGAGGCCGAGGTCACGGACATCGAGGCTCGAAAGGCCGACGCCGCCGAGAAGGAGGTCGAGCAGGCCAAGCGAGCCGCCGAGCGGGCAGCTCGGGAGGCCGAGGAGGCCCAGGCGCGCCGAGAGGCCGAGGAGGCCGCGGCTCGCGAGGCAGCGGAGCGCGGAGAGTCGGCTGATTCCGAGGCCGGGTCCGAATCCGAAGCCGGGTCCGAAGAGGAGGAGTCCGGCGCCTCGGCGAGTGAGAGCCGTGAGGCCCCCGCCGCGGCAGCCGCGATCGCCGGAGAGGCAACGACGGAAGCCGAAGAAGGAGAGCGGTCGTGAGCGACGAGACCAACGATCGAGCCGAGTCCACCCCGCAGCCGCCCCGCGGTCCCGCCGGAGCCACGCCTCCGTCGGGTCCGGCCGGCGGTGGCGACGGCCCCCCGCGCGGACCCCGCGCGGATCGCGATCGGCCTGCATCGGATCGTGGACCCGCGGGTCCGGCCGGAGACCGGGGACCCCGTCCGGATCGCGGAGGGCCTCCGGGCGGAGATCGAGGACCCCGCCCGTCGCGGGACCGCGAGGATCGGCCGCCCCGGGCTCCGCTCACGGTCAAGGGACGTCTGCGCGCGGCCGCCCGCAAGAAGGCGCGCAAGCAGGCCAAGAGCAAGGGCATGTTCCAGCGGCGCAAGGTCTGTCGCTTCTGCGCCGACAAGAATCTGGAGATCTCGTACAAGGACGTGAAGACCCTGCGGCTCTTCATCACCGAAACGGGCAAGATGACGCCGCGACGTATCTCGGGGACCTGCGCCAAGCACCAGCGCCCCCTCTCGCTCGAGATCAAGCGCGCGCGCCAGCTCGCGATGCTGCCGTACGCGCCGTCGCATTTTTGAGCCGTGCCGACCCGTGAACGGAGGGACCGGACGGGTCCGCTCCGCTCGGTCGGACTCGGCACGAACGGACGGTCCCGGGGACCGACCGGGGAGGTTTCAGGATGGGAATGGTCCAGGTGATCCTCAGCGAGGACGTCTACGCGCTCGGTGAGGCCGGTGACGTCGTGAGCGTCAAGCCCGGCTATGCGCGCAACTATCTCGTGCCCCAGGGCAAGGCGCTTCCGGCGACGGCTGCGCGCGTGAACGAGGTCGAGCATCAGAAGCGGGTGATCGCCGAGAGGCGTGCCCGGGAGCTGAAGGATCTCGAGGCGGTGAAGGCGAAGCTCGAGGGCCTGCAGCTCCGGATCTCCGCGCAGGCGGGCGAGGAGGGCAAGCTCTTCGGGTCCGTGACGGCGCAGAACCTCGCTGATCTCCTCTCGGAGAAGGGGCTCGAGGTCGATCGACGAAAGATCGTGCTCGACGAACCGATCAAGACGGTGGGTGAGCATACGGTGGCGATCCGGCTGCGAAGCGACGTGGTGGCGGAGTTCAAGGTCCAGGTGGACGCGGCATAGGAGGCCCCGTCCTTCCGAGCCGGATCGGGGGTGTCTTGGGCGAAGTCGGGGAGATCACAGGGCGGATACCGCCCCATGACATCGAGGCGGAGAAGGCGGTCCTGTCCGCGATCCTGCTCGACAACGACGCCATCCACTCGGTCGTGACCGAGATCCGGGATGACGACTTCTACCACCCCTCGCATCAGATCCTCTATCGATCGATGGTGCGTCTGCGCGACGAGAACCAGCCCGTCGACCTGACGACGCTGGCGGCCCATC
>CAYXLY010000274.1:0-6353 GCA_964466005.1 uncultured Spirochaetaceae bacterium
GTCGAGGGGGTGGTCCAGGTCGTGAACGCCCTCGACGCCCGGCACGACTGGGCGTGGAAGCCCGACTGGGAGCTTCGATCCGAGGTCGAGGATCAGCTCCTGTGGAGCCCCTTCGTCGACGCCGAAGGCGTCACCGTTCGGGTGGACGCCGGCGTCGTGACCCTTCGCGGGGAGGTCGCGACCTGGGGCGCGCGGACGGAGGCGGAGGAGAACGCCTGGGAGGCCGGCCCCCGCGATGTGCGCAATCAGCTGACGGTCGAGCATCTCGTCCACGGCCCGAGAGCCCAGGGGCCCCTCGCTTTCTACTACGGCCTCTGGGGGCGATGATCCGACGTCGATGACCCGAGGAGGCGCGCTCGGGTCGCCGCGCAGTCAGCTCGTCGGCGACGACTCCATCGACTGCCGCGCCTCTCTCTCGACGACCTCCCGGACCTCGCGATGATGAGCCGTGTCCCGGACGACCTTCTCGAGCCGCCTTCGATGGCGCTCCTTGCCCGAGAAGCGGGCGCCGAGAAAGGCCTCGATCAGCTCGCGGGCGACCTCCGCCCCGATCACGCGCGACCCCAGGCAGAGGACGTTCATGGCGTCGTGCTCCACCCCTTGATGAGCGGAGTAGACGTCGTGGCAGACGGCGGCGCGTACGCCGAGCAGCGAGTTCGCGGCGATGCTCGCGCCGACCCCCGAGCCGCAGATCGCAATCCCCCTCTCCACCTCGCCGCGCCCGACGGCCTCCGCCATCGGCAGGACGTAGTCCGGGTAGTCGTCGTGCTCGATCTCCTGCTGGGCGCCGAAGTCCACGACGTCGTGCCCGGCGGCGCGCAGCGATTCCGCCAGCTCCGTCTTGAGTCGAAAGCCCGCATGGTCCGCCGCGATGCCCACGCGCATCATGACTGCTCCTCGCCCTGCGCTCCGTCGAGGCTCTGCTGCATGGCCTCGTCGATCTCGCGCTGGTTGCGGGCGAAGTCGGCGTTGGCGAGCAGGCTGTAGTGGGTGTCCAGGGGGATGCGTCCGATGAGGCCGCCCTCGAGATCGGGGAGCTTGCCTCGCTCCATCTCCTCGTGCTCGGCCGGCGCCGGGAAGTGGAAGAGATCCCCGAATCCGGCCTGATCGAAGCGCTTGTAGAGATCGTCGCCGTCTTCCAGCTTCGAGTACTCCGAGGACCCGCGCAGCTCGCGGAGGAATTCGACCAGCTCCGGCTCGACGTGGTAGAGCCGCGCGATCCGGTCGGGACCCGTCTTCTGGATCACCTCGGCCGACACCCCGAGGTCGTCCTCGTAGGAGGTCTCCAGCTTCGTCTCGATCTGGTCCGGGCCGATCTCCTGCTGGTCCAGATACTCGCGGATCACGTCGCAGGGCGCCGTGAAGACGTCGCAGCCGGCGACTCGCACGAAGGTCTGCCAATCCCGGACGCTGGCGACGATGAGCTGCGTCTTGACGCCGTCCTGCTCGCGAAGCGCGTGGATCGCACGCTGGGCCGCGAGGTCGACGTGCTCGCCCAGGAGCTCGGCCTGCATCCCCTGATTCAGGCGGCCCATGAAGATGTTCGTTCGCGTCACGTCGGCCAGGATCGCGGCGGCGACGGCCTGCCGTGCGGAGAAGGTCGAGGTGAAGTTCACCGGGATGCCGGCGCGCTCGAGATCCCTCGCCACCAGGAAGCAATGTGGCGCCTCCGGCGCGAAGGGAACCTTGACGATCGCGCTCGGAACGGTCTGGCGGAGGAGCCGGCCCACCGAGCGCGCCGCCTCGGCGTTCTGGCGCAGGTCCATGTGGAGCTGGAGGCTCACCTCCCAATCGCGTCCCGCCGCGAATCGGGCCGACATGTCGTTTCCGATCCGTCCACAGAGGATCGCATAGAGGAGGACCAGGAGATTCGGTCGAGCGAGTCCGGGCTGATGCGTGTTCAGGTCCTCGGCCCAGGCGCGCGCATCCCCCGACTCGAGATAGCGCTCGACGACCTTGCGGACGAGGGGCTGGTTCGCGGTGTTGCCGTCGATCTCCCGCCGGATCGACCCCTCGTCCTGCGCGGCGAGCAGCTCACCGAGCTCCTCGATGTCCGCCGTGTCTCCATAGACGTGTCGCGTGCCGCATTTCTGGAGCGCGTCGAGGAGAGGCGTCGAGACCAGGCGGGGCTCCGCCTTCGCGAGAGAGCTCTGGCCATGGGTGACGATGGCTCGGTCGATGGCGTTCGTCATGGAGTCCTCCAGGGGGATGCGCACGGTCCAGCCGCTCGAGGGCAGCTCCTCTCGAGCGAAGCGCCGCTCGAAGAGGCTGCACTCGAAGAGGCTGCACTCGAAGAGAGGAGAGCAATCGTCGTGCCGACCCGCACGGTCCATGGGCTCGGGCGGTGCGCCCCCGATTCGATCCGACGGCGTCCTCCGAGACGTGGGCGGGGGCGGGTCGGCGTGCATTGCAGAAACTGCATCCGACCGGGTCGGAGAGGGCTCGGACTCTGCAGTGGATCTTCCCGCGACGCGATCTCGACGGCACACGATTTCGACGGCACGGCGGTTGCAGCTTCCGGCTCTCATGTGGCTCGTGAGACGTCGTGTCCCTGCCTGTCCATCTCGAGCTTCTCGGTTTGCTGGCGGGCCTGACCAACCCTCACAGCCCGACATGATCCCGACGCGGGGAGGCGACCCGACGCGGGGAGGCGACCCGACGCGGGCAAGAGGCCCGACATGGGCAGGAGTGGAGACATGGCAATTCCTGTGGGAATCAACGGCTTCGGACGGATCGGGCGCCTCGTGGCACGCATCCTCCTGCAGGATCCCGAGCGTTTCGATCTGCGGCTCGTCAACGACCTCGCCAGCGCCGAGATCCTGGGACGTCTCCTCGAACGGGACAGCACCTACGGACGCTTCGGGGAGAAGCTCGACGTCTCCGGCGACCGGATCCGGGTGAACGGCGGCGAGCTCCGGGTCACGAACGAGAAGGATCCGTCGCGGATTCCGTGGGAGGAGGCCGGAGTCGAGCTCGTTCTCGAGTCGACCGGCGTGTTCCGGAAGCGGGACGATCTCGAGAAGCACCTCGAGGCCGGCGCTCGCAAGGTCCTGCTCAGTGCGCCCACCAAGGGCGATCGGCCCCTCGATGCGATGATCGTGCTCGGCGTGAACGAAGGCGTGCTCGAGCCCGATCACCGGTTGATCAGCAACGCCTCCTGCACGACCAACTGCCTCGCGCCGATGCTGAAGGTTCTCGACGATCGCTTCGGCGTCGAGGAGGCGATGGCGACGACGGTGCACGCCTATACGCCCAGCCAGCATCTGCTGGACGGGATCGACGACAAGCCGACCCGTGCGCGGTCCGCGACACAGAACATCATCCCGACCTCGACCGGGGCGGCCAAGGCGACGATCGAGGTCCTGCCCCAGCTCGAGGGGAAGCTGGTCGCCATCGCGATGCGCGTCCCCGTGCCCACCGGCAGCGTCGTCGATCTCGACGCCCGCCTGTCTCGGGCCGTCGACGTCGACGAGGTGAACGCGGCCTTTCGCGAGGGCGCAGCGGGCGATCTCAAGGGAATCGTCGAGTACACGGATCGCGAGCTCGTGTCCTCGGACATCGTGGGCGATCCCCACTCCGCCATCGTGGACGGCAGCTTCACCGAGCTGCTCGGCGATCGCAGCGTGAAGCTGCTCGGCTGGTACGACAACGAGTGGGGCTACGCCGCACGCTGCGTGGACCTCCTTCAGCTCCTGGCGCATTCGGGCTCCGGAGGCGGCTCGACGCCCGGAGCGGTGTCCTGATGGCCGGCTTTCGGACCCTTCGCGACCTCGACCTCGAAGGTCGTCGTCTGCTGGTGCGGGTCGACTTCAACGTGCCGCTCGAGGAAGATGGGACGGTGGCGGACGATCGGCGGATCCGAGCCGCCCTGCCGACCCTGGAGTACGCCCTCGATCGGGGGGCCTCTCTCGTGCTGATGTCCCATCTGGGGCGACCCGGAGGAGAGCCTTCCGAGCGCCTTCGGATGGAGCGGATCGCCGAGACGTTGCGCAAGCATCTCGGCGACCGTCGTGTGGAGACCTGTCGCGAGGTGGTCGGCGAAGAGGCCTCCCGTCGGGCCGACGAGCTGGCGCGCGGTGAATGCCTGCTGCTCGAGAACCTCCGCTTCCACCCCGGCGAGAAGCAGGGGGACGAAGAGCTGGCCCGCTCCCTCGCCGCACTCGGCGACGCCTATGTGAACGACGCTTTCGCGACCTGTCATCGAGCGCATGCCTCGATGCGGGCGGTCCCGAGCCATTTCGAGGAGTCCGAACGGGCCATCGGCCTGCTCGTCGAGAGGGAGCTCGACGCCCTCGACGAGGTGCGACGGGATCCTCGGGATCCGCTCGTCCTGCTGATCGGAGGGGCGAAGGTCGACGACAAGCTGGGCCTCATCGAGTCGCTGATTTCGCGAGCGGGCCACGTGCTCGTCGGCGGCGCGAGCGCCCAGCCGCTGCTCGCGGCGAGGGGAGCGTCGATGGGCCGCGCCTCCTGGTACGAGCAGACGCGCGAGAAGGCCCGACGCTCGCTCGAAGCCATGGGAGAGAAGCTCATCCTCCCTTTGGATCACCTCGTCGAGTGCGAGACCGGCGAGTCCCCGAGAGAGGTCGAGCAGGTCCCGGAGGACTGCGTGGCGAAGGATCTCGGGCCGCGCACCGTCGATCGCTTCAAGGAGGTCCTGGGACGAGCAGGCACGATCGTGTGGAGCGGACCCATGGGCTGCTTCGAGGAGGCGGCCTTCGAGAACGGCACCCGGGCTCTCGCCGAGGCGATGACGGAGATCGACGCCGTCCGCGTCGTCGGTGGGGGCGAGACCGCGCAGGCGCTGGAAGGCTGGGGCCTCGCAGACCGGATGGATCACGTCTCGACGGGAGGCGGCGCGTTCCTGGCCTGCCTCGCCGGCGAGCCGATGCCCGCCCTCGAGGTGATCCCGTCGAGGTAGTCGTCGAGCGTCTCCGGAGGTGGGCGATCGGACACTCGAGCGGGCGACTCCGGCCGGGAGCATGACGAGAGAGCAGGAGGATCGACGATGGCCAGGATCGTGATGCCGGTTGCGGAGGGCTTCGAGGACTCGGAGCTCACGGTGCCCATGCAGCGTCTGCGAGAGGGCGGACACGAGGTCACGCTTCTCGGAAGCGAGGCGGGCGTGAAGGTGCGTGGAAAGCGAGGGGAGGCGAGCGTCGAGATCGACGAGACGGCCGATCACGTGCTGCCCGAGGACTTCGATCTGCTCGTGATTCCGGGAGGACATTCTCCGGATCGGCTCCGGGTCGATCCGCGGATCGTGGATTTCGTCCGCCGCTTCTTCGAGAGCGGCCGCCCGGTGGCGGCGATCTGTCACGGTCCGCAGCTCCTGATCGAAGCCGACGTGGTTCGCGGGAAGACGCTCACCTCCTGGCCGTCCGTGAGACGAGATCTCGAGAACGCGGGCGCGACCTGGATCGACCGGGAGCTGGTCGAGGACGAGAACCTGATCACCTCGCGCAAGCCCGGCGATCTCGACGTCTTCTGCCAGGCCCTCGAGTCGCAGATCTAGGGGCCAGGGACCTCGGGCCACTCTCGCGAGGAGCGGATGCGAGTGCGGCCATCAACGCCGCACGCAGGGGACACGCAGGGGACACGCAGGGGAAGAGCAGAATGCGCCGGTCGAGACGACCCGCGTGCAGGGGAGCGAAGCGATGAGAGAAGCGGAGCCGACGCCGGAATCGATCGGAATCGAGCCCGAGGAGAGGTCGCGCCTCGACGCCTACTGGCGCGCGTGCAACTACCTCGCTGTGGGGATGATCTACCTGCGGGACAATCCGTTGCTGAAGGAGCCGCTTCGGGCGGAGCAAGTGAAGCGTCGTCTGCTCGGTCATTGGGGCTCGAGCCCCGGTCTTTCCTTCGTCTACGTGCATCTGAATCGGTTGATCAAGCGATACGACCTCGACGCGATCTTCCTGGCCGGGCCCGGCCACGGCGCCCCGGGCGTCCTGGGCCCGGTCTATCTGGAGGGGACCTACGGCGAGATCTATCCCGAGAAGGGAGAGGATCTCGATGGCATGCGACGCTTCTTCAAGGAGTTCTCCTTTCCGGGCGGAATCGGAAGCCACTGCACGCCCGAGACGCCGGGCTCGATCCACGAGGGCGGAGAGCTCGGATACAGCCTCTCCCACGCCTTCGGTGCCGCCTTCGACAATCCGGATCTGCTCGTCACCGTGATGGTGGGGGACGGCGAGGCCGAGACCGGGCCGCTCGCCACGTCCTGGCATTCCAACAAGTTCCTGAACCCCGCACGGGATGGCGCCGTGCTCCCGATCCTGCATCTGAACGGCTACAAGATCGACAATCCCACGCTCCTCGCCCGCATCCCCCACGACGAGATCGAGAGCCTG
>CAYXLY010000275.1:0-6348 GCA_964466005.1 uncultured Spirochaetaceae bacterium
CCTGCTGTCTCGGCTCGGGTCGCTCGACGACTCTCGAACCTCGAACGCATGCACGACCCACGACCCATGACCCACAATCAAACGCAAGCTCCATGCCACGGACTCACCGGCGGGCTCCGGCGGAGCTTCGTGAGGTTAGCGGAATCCGATGCCGGTGGGCTGCCTCCGGAGTGCTTCTTCCCGCTCGACCGACTCCCCCGACCCGATCCAGGGGATCGGAATGGAGGAGCAAAGTGGGCAGGCGACTTCCGTCCCTGGTCCGACCCCGCAAATTCGATCATGGCACTCTGGGAGGGCGGGGGGATGGAGAAGGGGGGCCTGCCGGACCGTCGCTACAGAGCGGAGTGCAGCGCCGGTCGGAGCTCTCGAATCCGTTTGCGCGGAAAGCGCGAATCTCGCTGACCACTTGTATGTAGTGCCCTCCCACGCCGGTTGTCAACCATCATTCTACTGCCTCGTCCCGGGAGCTCGCCGTCGAGGTCGCGCCATGTGTCCTCTCGTTCTCGCCCTCTCGTTCTCGCAAGACGCGCACCGTCGGCCTGCGGGCCGGTCGCCGCGGTGTGCTCGGCCGCCGTCACGAAGGGCCGGGTCTGCGATCGCGCGCGCTGCCCGCTCCGGCTTCATGCGGCTCGCTGCGGGCCTCGATCCGCCTCGGCCTCCGCCTCGGCAAGCGCGTTCTGGAGCAGTCCGACCCGCCATCGCAGCACGAGCAGGTAGGCGAAGGCGAAGAAGAGCGTCAGGTTCCCGACCAGGAAGGGCATGCCCATCCCGGCCCCCAGGCTCCCCTGCTCGATGTTCTCCGGGTGTTGCGCTCGTCCCCCGGCCAGGTCGATGATCCAGTAGTTCAGGGGGATCAAGGCCACGCCCAGAATCCCGTAGATGGAGGCGAGGCGAGCGGCCCGCTCGTCCCCTTCGGTGAAGCTCCGCAAGAGCAGGTACGCCAGATAGACGAACCACAGCAGGAGCGTCAGGGTCAGTCTGGGGTCCCAGACCCACCAGTTCCCCGGGCCCCACGCGCCGCGTGCCCAGATCGGCCCGGTGATCAGCATCAACGTGCAGAAGAGCGTGCCGACCTCTGCTCCGGCGATCGCCAGCTGGTCGTGGACGGCCTGCTGGCGCCACAGGAAGAGGCCCCCCGCGACGGCCGTCACGACGAAGCCCAGGTAGGCGCCATAGGCCAGCGGCGGATGGACGTAGAGGATCTTCTGCATGACGCCCTGCACGCGGTCGATCGGGGCCGTGATCACGGCCCAGGCATAGGCCGGTGAGAGCAGGACGAGGAGCCATCCCAGCACGCGCAGGCTGCGCTGGATGGAGTCGGCGGGGTCGGGGGCGGAATGGGGAGCGGCCATGTTTCCTCCGGCTCGTGCGGGACGCAGGGACCTCGTCCGCCTACTCGTCGAGTACGAAGTCGAAGAGCAGGAACGAGAGGATCAGGTAGACGCCGTCGATCACGATCAGCGGCTGGAGGGCGGCGAAGGGCAGTCCCTCTCCGGCCAGGGTAGCCGTCGTGCCGACCACGGCCGAGGTGAGGATCGGAATCAGGGTCGGGATCAGGAGCACGGGCAGGAGGACCTCCCGAAAGCGACTTCGGACGGACATCGCCGAGAGGAGGGTGCCGATGCTGCAGATGCCGACGTTGGCGACCGCCACGAGGGTCGCGAAGCCGACGACGCCCGTCATCAGGTCGACCCGGAAGAAGAGCGCGAAGACGAAGGCGGTCATCGCCTGCACGGCGGTGATCAGGACCCAGGTCGCCCCCGCCTTGCCCAGGAAGAGCCAGCCCCGCGTGCCGGGCGCCAGCGCCAGGGCCGTCATCGCGTCGTTCTCGAGCTCGAGGGCGAAGGTGCGTCCGAGCCCGATCACCGCGGCGAAGAGATAGGTGACCCACAGCACGCCGGGCGCGAAGCGCGTCATCTCGCCGGCCTCCATGGGCGGCCAGGCGAACTGGAAGACGACGACCACGAGGAACGAGAAGACCACCATCGCGACGAGTCGATCCCGCGATCGCCACTCGGTGACGAGATCCTTCCAGAGCAGAGCCCAGGCCGCGTTCACGCGCCGCTCCCGCCGGCATCCGCGCTGTCGACGCCCACGCTGCCCGTGCTGCCCACGCTCTGGGCGAACCGCGCGAGGAGCGCCTGGAGGGCCTCCGCCGCGAAGGGTACGTCCTCGGCTCCGGGCCGGGCCTGGCGCGCGACGTGGGCGACCAGGAGTCCGCGATCCAGCACGAGCGCCCGGTCGGCGAGCTCGACGCCCCGCTGCGGATCGTGGGTGACGACGATCAGCGTGCGTCCTCGCGCGCGCAGCCCCGACAGCTGGCTCGAGAGCCGCTCGGCAGAGCCGGCGTCGAGGCCGGTGAAGGGCTCGTCGAGCAGCAGCACCGACGGCTCGTGGACGATGGCCCGCGCGATCGCCAGGCGCTGGGCCATCCCCCGCGAGAATGTGCCGGTGCGACGGCTCGAGAAGTCTTGCAGCCCGAGCTCGGCGAGCAGGCCGTCCAGGCGCGCCGGCGAGGCGTCGGCTCCCTGGAGCCGGGCCGCGAAGGCCAGGTTCTCCCGCGCCGTGAGCTCCCCGTAGAGGAGGGTGGCATGGCCGACGTATCCGACGGCGCCGCGTAGATCCGGACGGGCGAGGTCGGCCGAGCCGTTCGCTCCCCCCTCCCGCTCGGCCAGTCCGACCTCCCGAATCGCTTCGAAGCGCCCCTCACTCGGGCGGGAGAGCCCCGCGAAGATCCGCAGCAGGGTGCTCTTGCCGGCGCCATTGGCTCCGAGGATCGCGACGGCCTCGCCGGGCTCGATCTCGAAGTCGATGCCTCGCAGGGCCGTCACGCGTCCGAATCGCTTCGCGACGCCCTCCCCGCGCAGACGCACCGGAGTCACCCCCGCTCCTCTCCGGGATCCGGCACGAGCCCCTCACCGCAGCTCGAGCAGAATCGCCACTCCGGCTTGACCCGCTTTCCGCACGCGGGGCAGAAGGCGCCCGTCGGCAGGGCGTCTCCTACTCCAGCGGCATCTCCCGCCGCGTCGCCCGTGGCTCCGGGGGACTCGGGCTCGTCGCGCGCTTCGGCCCGGGGCGCCTCGCGCTCGGCCCTCAGCAGGTCGATCGCCCGGGCGCGCAGCGCGCTGCGCATCTGCTGGTAGTCCGCCTGCTCGAGCTTGCCCGTCTCGAAGTCGTGATCGAGGTCCGCGATGTTCGCGTAGACGGCCTCGCGCTCGGCCTGGATCGGGGTGAGGTCGGGCGCGCCTTCGTCGCTCCTTCGCGCTCGGGAGCGCAGGGGAGCGCTGAGGAAGAGAGCCGCCCCCGCCGCCGCGATCAGCGTGAGCGCGATCGAGGCGCTGCGGGGCAGTCCATCGCCCCGGAGTGGAGAGAGCGAGAGGTCGACGGTCTCCTCGGGCGAGACGTTGAAGGCCTCGCGGTGGAGGTAGTTGCGGGTACCCGATCGGAAGGGGCGTCGTCGATGGAGTCGGCTGCTCTCGAGCGCCAGACCCGTGTCGGCGATCAGCACGTTCAGCGTGGCGACCTCCTTCGGAAAACGCATGGCGAGGTCCACGCCCCGCGGCCCGGCGGGCATCTGGAAGGAGTAGCCGAGTCCGGTCGCGTCCGGTCCGATCGGCCCGATCACGTCGAAGCCGCCGTCCGCGCTGGGGACCAGGCCGAGCCGCTCGGCCGCAGCGTCGACGCCTCCCAGGCGGGCGCCGGGCGGAATCGAGACGTGGAAGAGCGGCGTCTCCGGCGTGCCTGCCACCGGGGCGCCGGCCGGGACCTCGAGCTCGACGTTCACGGTCGCCGTGAGGCGGGTATCGTCGAGCTCGAGCCAGACGTCGCTGCGGGGCATCGAGATGAGCTCGGGACTCCGGCGGATCTCGGGCAGCTCGATCGTCGGCTCGACCCGGCGACCCGGATCGAGCTCCGCCCGCGCCCAGGAGGTGAGGGGACGCCCGGCGTCGGAGAGGACCTCCTGCGACGCGACCAGGCCCGCGCCCTCGATCTGCATGCCGGGCGTGCCCGCGACCAGCACGAGCCGGGTCGCGCCCTCGCGGAGCTCGATCGGAAGCCGAGCGAGTCGGGAACCGGGCTCCAGGGGGAGGCTGTAGCGGTAGTCGATCTGCTGCTCGCCCGGATAGAGGGGGCCGCGGAAATGCATGACCCCGTCGCGCTCGACGATGCCTTCGCCGATCGCGGTCGAGCCCGACGCGAAGTCGGTGGCCCCATCGGGCAGGGGCCGTGCGACGATCGCCCGCGGATCGTCGGGGGCGTCGAGGAGCACGACGCCGTCTCCCGGATTCACGACCCGCAGCACCTCCTGGACGACGAGCCGATCCCCCATCCAATCGACCCGGGCTCTGAGCTCCTCCACCCGGACGCCTTCGATGCGATCCGTCGGAGCCGCGACCTCGATCTCGACGCGGGCCGTCTGCTCGCCCGGTGCGAAGGTGACGCGCTCACCGAAGGGAATCTCCCGGAAGCGGGCGCCGATCAGGTAGACGATGTCCGGGTCGGTGGAGAGGCCGGTGAAGACGTGGCGCCCCTCGGCGTCGGTCTCACCCCGGGCGAGCCCGGGCGTGCCGTCGGGCGCGAGGGCATAGAGCGCGATGGGGAGGCCTCGGGCCCGGCCGGGATCGGAGGGGTGCAGGACCTGCACTGTGAGCCGGCCCACGCCGGCCGGCGGCGGCGGGGCGTTGCCCACCTCGCCATCGTGCTGGGCAGAGGCTGCGCCGGGCAGGAGCCAGATCAGGCAGAGCAGGAGGCAGGGCAGCAGCGTGGTCGGCGAGAGCTCGCGCGACCGGGGCGCCGCCCGTGTGCTCGCGTGCGCGCGCGCTCGCGGGCGGACGGGCCTCGGGGTTCGGATGCTCCCGCGAGCGCTCTCGCGGGAGGAGCGGATCCGAAGCCTGATCATGCGGACCCGCTCTGGGCCTGCGAGTCGGGTGCAGACGTCCGATCGCCGGGCGCGCGGGACTCCGGATGCGGCCACAGGACGATCAGGCAGCCGACGACGAAGAGCCCGCCTCCCGCCCATCCCCAGTTCACGAGGGGGTTGTAGTGGATCTTGATCGTCGCGGAGCCGTCGGGCTCCACGGCCGTCAGGATCACGTAGAGATCCTCGCGCCAGCTCGAGTAGATCGAGGGGATCGAGTTCGGCTGCTGCTCGAGCCAGTAGAGCCGCTTCTCCGGCGTCATGACGGCGAGGGGCTCTTCGTCGCGGTAGAGCGCGAGCCGGGCCTTCGCACCGCCGTAATGCTGCGCGGGGATCGCCTCTGCCGTGAGGTAGTGCAGGCGGAAGTCCTGGATCTGCGTCGAGTCGCCCGGGCGGATGTTGTCGAGCTTCTCGCGATTGAAGGCGGCCCCGGAGACGCCGAGCAGCAGCAGGACGACCCCCGCATGCACGATGTAGCCGCCATAGCGTCTCTGGTTGCGGCGCAGGAGCGTCCGCAAGGCCGTGAAGGCGCTCTCGTCGAGTCGATGCATGCGGGCTCCGACCGCGCGCCCGTACTCCTGCGTGATCGTCGTCAGGACGAAGCCCGCGAGACCCCAGCAAGCGATCGCCCAGTAGCCGGGCGAGAAGCCGAAGAGGGCGATGACTCCAGCCGTGACGCCGAGACCGACGAGGGCGGGAGCCACGAACTGTCTTCGCAGGCTCGCCAGGCTCGCCTTGCGCCATGCGATCAGCGGACCGACTCCCGTCAGGACGAGCAGGATCAGGGCCAGCAGCCCCGCGAAGGTGTTGAAGTAGGGCGGGCCGAGAATACGCCGGACGCCCTGGGTCGCCTCGGTGAAGACGGGAAACATCGTGCCCACGAAGACCACGAAGAGGATCGCCATGAAGATCCAGTTGTTGATGATGAAGCTCGCCTCGCGCGAGAGCACGCTCTCCAGCTTGTTCGAGCTGCGCAGCTGGGGCAGTCGATAGACGAGGGCGGCGACGAAGGCGACCAGGATCACGACGACGTACGAGAGGAAGATGCGGCCGAAGCTGTCGGAGTTGGCGAAGGCATGGACCGACTGGACGATTCCGCTTCGGGTCAGGAAGGTGCCGAAGAGGCAGAGGCCGTAGGTCAGCCCGATCAGCAGGATGTTCCAGGTCTTCAGCATGTCGCGCTTCTCCTGGATCATCACCGAGTGGATGTAGGCCGTGCCGGCGAGCCAGGGCATGAGCGATGCGTTCTCGACCGGGTCCCACGCCCAGTATCCCCCCCAGCCGAGCACCTCGTAGGCCCAGCGTCCGCCGAGCATGATGCCGACCGAGAGCACGCTCCACGCGAACAGCGTCCACCGTCGCGTGGTCCGGAACCAGGTCGTGCCCAGCTCGCCCGTCACGAGCGCCGCGAAGGCGAAGGCGAAGGGCTG
>CAYXLY010000276.1:0-6342 GCA_964466005.1 uncultured Spirochaetaceae bacterium
TACAGGGACACTCGCGGCGCTCGGGGGCGACGGTGACGATGGATATGCTTACAATACAGTGGACACAAACGCGCCTACACGTTCCGCGTCATATATAAGCAATGATGTCGTCATACTTTACTCCACGCCTTCGCAGACACCTACAATTTCGCCTACAGCAACAATAACACCGACATTTACTCCCGGCGCAATTCCCGAGGCAGTTGACAATTATGATTTTGCATGGACATTCTCAGGTACAGGGGACTGGTTTTTGCAGAATACGACAGTGTATTATGACGGCGACGCGGCGGAAAATTACGATATTACCCATGACCAGTATACGGCAATGGAAACAACTGTCACAGGGCCGGGGGTTTTTAGTTTTTATTTTAAGACAGACTGCGAGCTTGATTACGACCATTTTAATTTTTATGTGGATTCCACGCTGAATACAAAAATGGCCGGGCAGACAGGCTGGCTCCAGCATTCTGTGACTCTCACATCGGGAACACACACTCTCGGGTTCAATTACGCGAAAGATGATTCTGTAGATGATTATTCCGATACTGTATGGGTGGATTTGATTACTTATACCACTCCCACACCTACAATAACACAAACTTTTACACAGCCGCCTACTCCTACAATAACGCCGACATCGTGCGGGCTGGATGTGACAGGGTCAGAAACATTAAGTTCGGGCACATATAACTATTGTTATGTAACGGTTTATGACGGCGGAACTTTGTATATAAACGGAGATGTTGTTATAAATGTTACGGGCGATTTTACAGTGGAATCAGGAGGTAAGGTATTGGGTAATTATAATGGTTATGCCGGGGGTGAGGGCAGTAATGTGGACGGGAACGGGCCGGGGGCGGGGCTGGCCGGCAATACTTCTACGGCAGGAGGAGGCGGCGCGGGCCACGGCCCTCACGGGCGCCGAGATTCTCTTCTATCCCACCGCGATCGGCTGGCAGCTCGCGGAGGGAGAGGAGATCGACCGGGCGCAGCTCGACGCCTGGCAGACCATCCAGCGCTCGCATGCCATCGCCAACGGAACCTTCGTGATCGCGGTGAATCGCGTGGGTCACGAGACGCTCGAGGGCGCAGACGGCGACGGAATCCGATTCTGGGGCAGCTCGTTCGCGGTCGATCCCTTCGGCCGTCTTCTCGCCACCGCCCCGGCGGACGAGGAGGCCGTCCTCGTCGTCGAGTGCGACCTGCGCGAGATCGAGGAGGTGCGACGGGGCTGGCCCTTCCTGCGCGATCGGCGGATCGATGCGTACGGGGGGCTGGGACAGCGCTTCCTCGACGAGGGGTCCGAGCGCTCGTGAGCCCCGGATGACGCCGATCGGGAGGGCTGCATCGCTCTGCGGGGGAGCTGCGGGCGGAGCCGGAGGCGAGCGCGCGCCGGCGAGCGGCGGCCGCCTCCCCCGGGCGCCCGGGCGCCTCGGCTATCGGTGGCCGGCCGAGTGGGAGCCCCACCGGGCGACCTGGCTCTCCTGGCCGCACAACCGACAGACCTGGCCCGACTGTCTCGAGGAGGTCGAGGATGCCTTCTGCGAGATCGTCCGGGCCCTCCTGCCCGACGAGGCGGTCGAGATCCACGTCTCGGATCGGCGGATGGAGGAGCACGTTCGGCATCGGCTGGCGGGTGCGGGCGTGGGATCGCCGGAGCGCATCCGGTTCCATGCGGTGCCGACCGACGATGCCTGGATCCGGGACCACGGCGGAGTCTTCGTGGTCGGGCCGCCCGACGCGGCGACGCCCTTGCAGCTGGTCGACTTCGAGTTCGATGCCTGGGGCGGAAAATACCCGCCGTGGGATCGGGATGCAGCCGTCCCGGCGGCGATGGCCGCCCGACGTGGCGTGCCGCGCTTCGAGGCGGGCTTCGTGCTCGAAGGCGGGTCGATCGAGGGAGACGGGGAGGGCACGATCCTGACGACCGAGTCCTGTCTGCTCAACCCGAACCGGAATCGGCCGGGACGGGATCGGTCCCGTGAGAGCCTGGAGCACGGGCTGTCGGAGATCCTGGGCGCGCGCAAGATCCTGTGGCTGGCGGAGGGGATCGAAGGGGACGACACCGACGGCCATATCGACGACATCACGCGCTTCGTGGGGCCCGGCCGCGTCCTGACTCTCGTGGAGCCCGACGAGAAGGATCCCAACCGGCGCGCGCTGATGGAGAACCGGCGTCGGCTGGAGGCGATGACGGACGCCCGGGGTCGTCGGCTCGAGGTCATCGATCTCCCGACGCCCGGCTCGATCGAAGGGCCCGACGGACGCCTGCCGGCCAGCTATGCCAACTTCTACATCGCCAATCGCGGCGTGCTGCTTCCCGTCTTCGGCGTCGACGCCGACCGCGAAGCGATCCGGATCCTCGAGCATTGTCTTCCGGATCGACCGGTCCTGCCGATCCCGTCGCGGGCCCTGGTCCGCGGCCTGGGCGCCGTGCACTGTCTCACGCAGCAGGAGCCCGCCCTTCCGGTCGGACCGCTCGACGAGACGCCGCCGGCTTGAAGTCGAGGCCCTCCGGGGCCGGATCGCACCTCGCTTCCGAGCTTCCGGCGCTTCCCGGCTCGAGCTTCGGGGCTCTCGGGTCCGGAGTCCACACGGCTCCCGGGCGTGATGTGGATGGCCCGATCACCTTTAAATCGTCCGGAATATCGGTTACACCCCGGAGGCTTGTGAGTGACGGCAGCTCCTGCCGCTCATCATGGAGAAGGGGTTCCCCAATGGATGTTTCCCGACATGACATCGTCATCGTCGGCGGCGGTGGCGCCGGCCTGCGCGCGGCGATCGCCGCGGCCGAAGCCGATCCGAGCGCCTCGATCGCGCTCGTCTCGAAGGTCTATCCGATGCGGAGCCATACGGTCTCGGCCGAGGGCGGCGCGGCGGCCGTGGCGCGGGACGACGACAGCCTCGAGCTCCACGGCTACGACACGGTCAAGGGCTCCGACTTCCTGGGCGACCAGGACGCGATCCAGTTCTTCGTGGAGGAGGCCCCCAAGGAGCTGGCGTTGCTCGAGAACTGGGGCTGCCCCTTCTCGCGCAACGAGGACGGCACGGTGGCGACTCGCGCCTTCGGCGGCATGACGACCAAGCGCACGTGGTATGCCGCCGACAAGATCGGCTTCCACATGCTCCACACGCTCTTCCAGCACTCGATGCGGTTCGAGAACATCGTGCGCTACGACGAGTTCTTCGTCTCGAAGCTGCTCGTCGAGGACGGCGCCTGTCGCGGCGTCGCCGCACTCGACATCCGCACCGGCGAGTACTCCGCGATCCTCGGTCGCGCCGTGATTCTCACGACCGGCGGCGGCGGGAAGATCTTCCCCTTCACGACCAACGGCACGATCAAGACCGGCGACGGCATGGCCCTCGCCTATCGGGCGGGCGTGCCGCTCAAGGACATGGAGTTCGTCCAGTACCACCCGACCGGATTGCCGGGAACCGGCATCCTGATCACCGAGGCGACGCGGGGCGAGGGCGGCTATCTGCGCAACTCCGAGGGCGAGCGCTTCCTGGTCGACTACGACTACGGAGTCGGGACGAAGGCGGAGCTCGGCCCCCGGGACATGATCTCTCGCGCGATCGTGCAGGAGATCGAGGCCGGCCGGGGCCTCTCCGGCCCCTACGGAGAGTACGTCCACCTCGACCTCACCCATCTCGGCGAAGAGAAGATCAACTCCCGCCTTCCCTTCGTGCGCGAGCTCGCGAAGACCTACGTCGGGGTGGATCCGGTGACGGCCCCGATCCCGATCCGGCCGGTCGTGCACTACATGATGGGAGGCGTCGACACGGACATGTTCGGCGCGACGAGCCTGCCCGGCCTGTACGCGGCCGGAGAGGTGGCCTGCGTCTCGATCAACGGAGCGAACCGGCTCGGCTCGAACTCCCTGACCGACTGCCTCGTGTTCGGCGCCGCGGCGGCCCGGAAGGCCATGGACTTCGCCAAGGGGATCTCCGAGGGCAACGAGGCGGCTCTCCGGACCCAGGTCGAGGACGAGGCGGGCCGGGTCGAGAACCTGCGCGGGCGCCAGAAGGGCGGCGAGAAGATCTCGGAGATCCGTCGCGAGCTGAACCAGGTGATGGAAGACTCCTGCGGCGTCTATCGCGAGCAGACGTCGATGCAGGCGGGGGTGATCGCGACGGCGCAGCTGCGCGGTCGGGTCGCCGACCTCCGGCTCGAGGATCGGAGCAAGGTCTTCAACACCGAGCTGATCACGGCCCTCGAGCTGGCCAACATGGTCGAGGTCGCCGAGACGCTGGCCGTCTCCGCGGCCCATCGCAAGGAGTCCCGAGGCGCCCATACCTGCAAGGACTTCACGACGCGAAACGACCAGGACTTTCTCTATCACACGATGACGTACCACGATCCCGCCGGCCCCCGGCTCGGAAAGAAGGACGTGGTCCTGGGTAGATGGGTGCCGGAGGAGCGGAAGTACTGATGAGCGAGAAGACGATCGTCATCACGCGGTTCGATCCCGACAGGGACGAGAAGCCGCGCAAGCAGGAATACACGGTCCCGTGCGAGCCGAACTGGAAGGTCCTCGACGCCGTGAACTTCATCAAGGACGAGATCGATGCGACCGTCTCGCATCGATGGTCCTGCCGGATGGCCGTCTGCGGAAGCTGCGGCATGATGGTGAACGGCCAGCCCAAGCTGACCTGCAAGACGTCCCTCGACGACTATGGAGACCACATCGAGATCGAGCCGCTGGCGAACTTCCCGATC
This sequence comes from uncultured Spirochaetaceae bacterium, assembly GCA_964466005.1. Classification (GTDB taxonomy): domain Bacteria; phylum Myxococcota_A; class UBA9160; order UBA9160; family UBA4427; genus UBA4427. The sequence continues at coordinate 4,724 of CAYXLY010000276.1, forward strand.
GTGCGGGATCTCGTCGTGGATCTCGACGGGTTCATGGACAAGTTCGAGGCCGTGAAGCCCTGGATCATCCGGGCCAAGGAGCAGGCCGCGGACGTCGAGGACCTGAACGGCAAGGGCACCTACAGCCAGACCACCGAGCAGCTCTCGGCATTCAAGCAGTTCAGCATGTGCATCAACTGCATGCTCTGCTATTCCGCTTGCCCGGTCGTCGCGAACGAGCCCGAGTTCCTGGGGCCTGCGGCCATCGCGCTGGGTCATCGATACAACATGGATTCGCGGGACGAGGGCAAGGAAGAGCGGAACGAGATCTTCCGCGGCGAGGGGACGGTGTTCAGCTGCTCCTATGCGAACGAGTGCTCGGAGGTCTGCCCGAAGAACGTCGACCCCGCCGCCGCCGTGAATCAGGCGAAGTTCGAGGCCGTCATCGACTGGGCCAAGGGGCTCGTGCTGCCCCGAGGAGGTGCGTGATCATGGCTGGACCGTCTCATCCCGAATCGATGGCGCCCCCGAAGCCGGGCCGCACCCGGACCGCCCCGCCCCAGATGCCCTCGAGCTGGTGGGGCGAGAAGCGGATTCGGACCTATCTGCTCTTCGACGCGACCGGGATCCTCTACTTCCTGATCGGCTTCCAGGCGATCCGACTGACGAACGCCCTGGCCGCTGGGCCGGCCGCCTGGAACGCCGCGATCGAGAGCCTCTCGAGTCCGCTCTACATCGCGTTCCACCTGCTCTGCCTGGTCTCGGTCGTGTTCGTGGCCGTCCGGTTCTTCCGGCTCTTTCCGAAGGCGCAGCCGCCCTCGATCGGGCCTCTGAAGCCGCCGCCCCGACCGGTGATCCATGGCATGCTCTACGTCGTCTGGATCGGCATCACCTTCGGACTCGGCGGCATCCTGGCGGGGGTCTTCTTCTGATGCGCGCTCTGCTTCTCAAGCTCGAACCCGTGATCTGGCTCCTCTTCGGCCAGGGCATCCTCATCGGCACCATGCTCCTGACCCCCTTCATCGCGGTGGTCGGACTGCTCGTTCCCCTGGGCATCGTCGATGCCGAGGCGCTCTCGTACGACCGGGCTCACGCGATCGCCACCGCGTGGCTCTTCGGGGTGATTCCCATCGGCCAGCTCCTTCTCGCTGCGCTGCTGGTTCTTCCGCTCTGGAAGGGCGCCCACCATGTCCGGTCGCTGCTGATCGACTTCGGCGGGGGCGAGCGGGACGGTGCGGTCGGGTCGTTGCTCTACGCGATCGCGCTCATTGGCAGCATCCTGGGTGTCATGGCGGTCCTGGCGCTCTAGCCGAAGAGCAGAAGAGCTCGAATCCCGAGCCAGCCGCATCCCGAGCCGAAGCTGGATCGAGGCTTGCCCCTCATCCGGAACGACGGGGCCGGGTCCTTGGCTGGACTTGGATCGACTCTCGGACCGCAATGCTCGTGGGGGCTATCCCACGGATTGCTCGGCGAGCAGAGCCGGGCCGAGCCTCCCGCGCCCTGCCGGTCGTCCATGCGCCGATCCCGCCCGATCGGAGAGACTCGTTCCGAAGTCGGCGCAACGGGCTCTTGGTCGCCCATCTCTCGAAATGACTTCAACGATCGTCCGCCGGCATGATACCCTCCCATGTGGGAGGGGA
>CAYXLY010000277.1:0-6313 GCA_964466005.1 uncultured Spirochaetaceae bacterium
CGCCGGAGTGCGCCCGCCGACAGATTACCTCCGGATGCCTCCGAGTCTACCGGTCCCTCTTCGGCGTCGATACCCGTCCCGGCGCGTCTCCATGTCGCCGTCGGTCGCCTGCGATTCAGCTGCCCGACGACCCCGTGGCGTCTGTGGTGCGGCTGGAGGCGGTGCGGAGGTACGCGTAGTGCGGGAGGTGCGCGAGCTGGCCCCCGTCGACCGAGACGAGCTGTCCCGTCACGAAGCTGGCCTCGTCCGAGGCGAGGAAGAGGACGAGGTTCGCGAGATCCTCGGGCTCGCCGGCGCGCGGAATCAGGTTGTGCGCGACGATCGCCGCCTCCATCTCCGGCGACACGGAGCCGGTCATGGAGGGCGTCCGGATGATCCCGGGCGACACCGTATTGCAGCGGATCCCGTCGCGCCCATAGGTGGTCGCGACGGAGCGCGTGAGCGCGTTCACTCCCGCCTTGGCCGCGGAGTATGCGAACTGGCTCATGTCGCCCGAGAGCGACTGGTTCGACGACGTATTGATGATGGACCCGCCGCCGCTTCGGATCATCGCCGGGATCGCATGCTTGCATCCCAGCATCGCTCCGCGGAGATTCACGGAGAAGGAGCGGTCCCAGTACTCCACGGTCATCGTGAGCAGGTCTGCATCATGGGCGTGCTCGCTGGCCGAGGTCATCGCGGCGTTGTTGTGCAGGATGTGCAGGCCGCCGAAGGTCTCGACCGCCGCCGACACCATCCTCGCCACGTCCTCCTCCCGGGAGACGTCGACCTTCTCGCTCCGGGCCGCGCCTCCTGAGCTGCGGATCTCCTCGGCCACGGACTCCGCTCCCTCCGCGTCGAGATCCGCGACGACGATGGAGGCGCCCTCCTCGGCCAGCCGCATCGCGGTGGTCCGCCCGATCCCCGAGGCTGCTCCGGTCACGATCGCCACCTTGGCCTCGACCCGGCCTGCTCGATGCCCTGTGCTCTCCTGCAATTCCTTCTCCCTTCGCTCTGCTCTCTCGTGGCCGCCCCTGCTGGCCGTCGAGACGGAAATCCGAGCCGCATCCGATCGCCCGCATCCGTCCGGCAGCGGACACTAGTGCGCGACGGGCGAACGGTCGACGGACAGGAACGAGCCCGCGGCGAACGAGGCGCGCCCGGAGCGGAGACGAGCCGCTCAAGGGTCCGTGGGCTCCTCGGCAGGAGCGTGCTTCGTGTCGGATACGGCCGCGTGGGCCCGTTTGGCGAGATAGAGCCGGATCGCTCGCAGGTCCGCCGGCTCGAGCACCCCGGCGAAAGACGGCATGCCCCGTGGCTGCAGCGCTCCGCCGAGCACGATCGCCGCGAAGGCGGAGCGCGTCGACGGGGCCATGAAGCGCAGGTCCGGCGTCACCCCGCCTCCTACGGCGCCCACGCCGTGGCACGCCGCACAGTGCTCCGAGAAGGTCGATGCGCCGCGATCGATGGCGCGTTCGCTGGCTGGAGAGGAGGGTGGGGGCGGCGGCGGGAGCGATCGGGGCGGCGCGGGCGGGGGCGGAGGCAATGGCTCCGCGTCGCCGTCGAGCCGGTAGACGAGGAGTCGGCCTCCGCCGCGCACGTCCGCCGCCGCGGCGGCCTCGCCCCCGTTGAGCGCGAAGCCGCCGCCCCAGCCCGCAGCGACGGCGACGTACTGCACGCCGTCGATCGCGTAGCTGATGGGCGCGGCGATCACGCCGGTCTCCGCGTCGACCTCCCAGAGCGTCTCGCCGCTCTGCGCGTCGTGGGCGACGAAGCGGCCCGTCGCGGTGCCCTGGAAGACGAGATCACCCGCGGTCGCCAGTGTGCCCCCGTTCGAGATCGTCTCGCGCGGCACACCCCACACCCGCCGCTGCGCGACCGGGTCCCAGGCGACGAGCTCGCCCGCTGCGGCGTCCGCCGGGAACTGGCGCGCCTGAGTCAGCTCGATGCCGGTGTTGCGGGTCGATCCCGGAACGAAGGTGAAGGGCTCCGCCGGCGGCGCGAAGTAGCCGGCCACGTGCTGGACGGGGATGTAGGCGAGCCCGGTCCGCGGGCTCCAGGCCATCGAGTGCCAGTTGTGGGCGCCCATCGGTCCAGGCTGGATCGTCGCGGGGCCGTCGGCGTAGTCCCCCTCTCCGGTCTCGATCGGTCGGCCGGTCTCGGGGTCGACGCCGCTGGCCCAGGTCACCTCGGCGAAGGGCGTCGCCGAGAGCAGCTCGCCCGTCGCCCGGTCGAGCACGTAGAAGAAGCCGTTCTTGGGCGCCTGCATCAGCACGCGCCGCATCCGCCCGTCGATCTCGAGGTCCGCCAGGATCAGGCTCTGGGTGGCGGTGTAGTCCCAGCTCTCCGCGGGTGTCGTCTGATAGTGCCAGACGAGCTCGCCCGTCTCGGGACGCAGCGCGAGGATCGAGGCCAGGTAGAGGTTGTCCCCGCCCTCCGGACTTCGCAGCGCGCGGTTCCAGGGCGATCCGTTGCCTGTGCCCACATAGAGCAGGTCGAGCTCCGGATCCCAGGCCATCGAGTCCCAGACGGTCCCGCCCCCGCCGACCTTCCACCAGAGGCTCCCGGTCCAGGTATCGAGAGCCCGCTCCAGCGCGGGCGATTCCTGGGGACGGTCGGGGGGACCGGGTACGGTGTAGAAGCGCCAGACGAGCGTTCCCGTCGCCACGTCGTACGCCGAGACGTAGCCCCGCACGCCGAGGTCCGCCCCCGCGTTTCCGATGACCACCCGGTCCCCGACGACCCGGGGCGCGCCGGTGATCGAGTAGGGCCTCGAGGGATCGATCGTGAGCGTCTCCCAGATGGGCTCGCCGGTCCCGGCGTCGAGGGCGACGAGGCGTCCGTCGAGCGTGCCCACGAACACGCGTCCCCGGTCGTAGGCCACGCCACGATTGATGACCCCGCAGCAGAAATACGTTGCACGGACGCGGGTCACCTGGGGGTCGAAGCGCCAGAGCCGCTCTCCCGTACGGGCATCGAAGGCATGGACCACGCTCCAGGCCGCGGTCACGTAGAGGACGCCGTCGACCACGAGCGGCGTCGCCTCGATGCCGCGCCGGGTCTCGAGGTCGGCAGTCCAGGCGAGCCCGAGACGTTCGACGTTGCCGGAATGGATCTGGTCGAGAGGGCTGAAGCGCTGCTCGCCGGCGTCCCGTCCGTGGCCCGGCCACTCGCCCGCCGCCGGCGCCTCCACTCCGGAGCGGGCCGCGCCGCCGCTCGGCGCCACGGGATCCAGGGCGGGCGCTCCGGCCCGGCAGGCGAGGCGGAGGCCGAGCAGCACGGCGAGCGCGCGGCCGCGTGGACCGGCGAGGAAGATGGAGGCGGAACGGGTCATCGGACGCTCCTGGATCGTTCTCGGGGTGATCGTGTGATCGGCGTGACCGTGAGCTCGAGGGGCGGTGCGGGGACCGGGTCAGCGCGGCTCCGCGAGGGCCGCCGCCGAGAGACCTTCGAGGGCGAGGCCCACGCCGAGGCCAGCATGCAGCTCGCGCTTCAGGCGTTCGACGAGACACGCGCGCGTGTAGCGCAGGGTCAGATCCGGCAGCCGGACCAGCTCGCGGGCCAGCGATCGCGCCCGGGGCATCAGCTCCTCGTCCGGGAGCACCTCGTTCACGACGCCGAGCCGATGGGCCTCGACCGCATCGAGCTCCTGCTGGGTCAGAAGGAAATAGCGTCCCCGCGTCGGGCCGAGGACGAGCGGCCAGAGCACGTGGGCGCCGTCGCCGGCCACGATCGGGCCATCGACGAGATGCCGGTCCTGGAACACCGCGTGGGGCGCCGCGAGCACGATGTCCGAGAGCAGGACCCACTCGGAGTGGATGCGGGCCGGACCGTTCACGACGCAGATGATCGGAGCGTCGATCTCGAGCAGATTCTGGAGGCTGCGGATGCCGTCCCGCCGGATCTCCTCCCAGACGCTGGGGCGCGTGATGTCGTCCACGCTGGAGCGGTCGATCTCGTCGATCCAGGCGTCTCCACGCCCCGTCCAGATCACGACGCGATTGTCGGGGTCGCGGCCGATCTCGTAGAAGGCGTCCACGAACTCGTGATGGGCCCGCCCGCTGAAGAGGATCTTCTCGCCCTCCGAGTGCATCGCGATCTCGAGGATGCCTCCCTCCCGGGTCATCTCGAGGTTCTCGAAGCGGTCGAAATAGGCCGGTCTGGACATCGGTGACGCCTCGTCGGATCGGCAGCCCTGGCAGCCCTGGCAGCCCTGGCAGCCCTGGCAGTCAGGGTAGCCACCAGCCGTGTCGCCGCGATCGCTTCGGATTCGGGGCTCTCGGCTCTGGAGGTCTCACTCCGGCGGAGTGTATCGACTGGAGCCGTGAGTCGAAGGGGTCGGGGGTCAGCCTGCGTTGCGCTCGGGCCGCGTCGGCCGCCGCGATGCTCTCCGGATCCGCTTCTCGATCTCGGGAGGAAGTCCCGCCGTCGCCAGCCAGGCCTCCGCGGCCTCCCGGTCGGCGCGCATCCAGCCCTGACCGACCGCCATCAGCATCTTCTCCCGAACCTCGTCGTCCGCCGTCTGCTCCGCCAGCTCGAGGGCTCTCGCCGGCTCGTTCTTCGCGAGGTTGCGGAGATAGCGAGCGTACACGTCCTGGAGCGCGCCGTCGGGTCCGCGTTCGACCAGCCAGTCGCTGGCCTTCTCCGGCTGGACGCGCCCGAAGCTCAGCCAGGCCCTGGCTACGACCGCGCTGCGATCCGGCGTATCCGGTAGCCCCGTCGCCCACTCCATCGCCGCGGGTCCGTCCTTCAGCCCCCAGTAGTAGGCGAGATGCTTTCGGATGCCGGCCCCCTGTCGATCGTGGCCGTGCTCCTCGGCCCAGCGCACGGCCCGCTCGACGTCGTGGTCCAGCAACACCACCGCCATGCGGGCCATCAGCTCCTGCCGCAGATCGTAGTCGAAGGTGCTTCCGCTCTCGGGCACGGCCTCGACGAACGACTGGGTCGCGTCGACGCCGCGCTGCTCGACCAGAGCGTTGAGCACTCGTTGGATGGCGAAGGCGCGCCGGCGAATCTCGAGCTGCTCGATCAGACCCAGCAGTCGCGACGGGTCGGGGACGTCCTCGAGCTCGAACCACTCGTCGATCACCACGCGCGCCGCCTCGAGTCGTCCGCGCGCGGCCTCGGCGGGCAGCGACTCCACGGCTGCGGCCGCCGCGGTCGGATCCTGGTGCACCCACTCGCGGAATACGGCCCGGACCCAGGGATGTCGGTTGGCCCAGCCGGGGTCGACGATGTTCGCGAAGGCCGCCTCGGGATCGGAACGCGCCCACCAGGAGGCGAAGAGCAGCTCGGCCATCTCGTCGACGAGCCCCTTCTCCTGCTGATCGATCAGGACGTCGCGCAGCACGATGGCGGCGGAGGGGTCGGTCTGCTCGAAGAAACGCACGAGGCGAACGGCTCTGTCGCTGGGATCGTCGAGCTCGAGAATCGCGGCCAGAGCCATCGCAGGACTCTCCGGCAGGGAAGAGGCCTCTCGATCCACGGGCGTGTCGGGAGCTCCGAAGACGAGCCAGCCGAGTCCGAAGGCCAGCAGGGCGGTGACCAGATGAGTCAGGATCGAACGGGCATGCATGATGGGGAGGCTCCGACGGGCTCCGAGGGGAAGAGCATCCTGGAAGGACGAATCCGGGGCCGAGGGCTCGTCATGCACGCCCCCGACCCCGGATTCTGATCAACGAGATGGCCTCGGCAGGGGCTCGGGCGAGACCCCGCCGAGCGCCTCAGCTTCGCGATCGCCGGCGGGCGAGCGCGACGAGCGCGGTCGCTCCGGCGATCAGCCCGAGCCCCATCGCCGGCTCCGGCACGGTCAGGCTCAGCCTGAGATCGCTGATGCGGAAGTAGGCATTCTGACTCGGCGGGTCGACGGCGACACCCCCGCCCAGCAGGACCAGATTCCGGCTGGTGCCCATCACCGTGTCCGTGCCCATTCGGGTGAAGAAGAAACCGTCCCCGTACGCCTGCTGCTGGAAATTCGGCGCGAAGGGCGTACCCAGCACGGTCGTGGCGTCGAGGAAGGGGTAGAAGTCCGATCCCGAGATGGTGCCCGTCGTCATCTTGAAGCCCCAGTTCTGGAGGGGCTGAGTTCCGGGAGCCGGCGTATCGCAGTTCGAACCGACCTGGCCGGCCGGGTTGCCGGGCGAGAAGGGCTGGCCGACGGTGCCGGCCGGGTTTACGCAGCCGAAGGTCTGGGTCACCTCACCCTGTGCGCCGAGCGCCGCCAGGATGCGCGGTCCCGGCCTGCTGGGCTCGCTCAGGTAGTTGAAGTTCGCCTGACCGGGTGCCCACGCGCTGGCCAGCACCTGGTAGGCCCGGCTGGCCTCGGCGGGGGTTC
>CAYXLY010000278.1:0-6279 GCA_964466005.1 uncultured Spirochaetaceae bacterium
GACGGGAGCCAGCTCGATGCCCACCTGAGTGGGATCGGATTCCGCTCCCAGGCCGGTCAGCAGGAGCGTGAAGGGGCCGTCCTCGAGCTCCGGATTGAGCACGTTGATCTCGACGCTCATGATGGCCGCGTAGGGCGTCGTCAGCCCGCCGGTCGACGCCCTGCAGGTCGAGCTGCCCTCGGCCAGGATGCAGAGATTCGTCGACCCGATCATCTCGATGTCCACCGACTCGCCGCTCGTGGGATCTCCTGCGGCCAGGAAGGGATCGCCCTCGCCCATCGTGAGCTGGGGCAGGCCGGCCTCGATGTCGACGAACCCGAAGCGGCTCTCCGCGAAGCGCGCGGGCGTGGCCGTCGCTGCACCGGCCGCCAGCAGGAGAGCCAGGCCGGCGAGCACGCCGAAGACACGCTCCCGTCTCCTTCCGTCCCGCATCCCGCTCTCCATCGTCTTGCTCCCGGTCGCCATCTCTCGTGCTCCTCGCTTCCACTCCTCCGCCATCTCATTCCCCTCGCCCCGTCTCGACGTCGTCGGCCGATGTCGGCCGATGTCGGCCGATGTCGGCCGGCCTCGCGCCTCGACCCGTCCGGCGCTCGTCGGCCCGAACGCCTCGGCCGGGACGACCCGATTCGACCCCGTCCGACGGGGGACCGTCCTCGGGACTCTTCCGAAGCCCTCGGAGAGCGCCCGACCCGACGAGAGACCCCGGAGACCAGCGGAGATCCTCCCCGGGGTTGATGAAGAGTGGTCGGGGGAATGGCTTTGTGTCACCGGGCCTCGGAATAAAAAGGTGTTTTTTTGCTACACACGAAAGCTGCACGACTCCGGACTCGAACAATTCGAGCCACGAATGTCGAGATCGGGAGGAGCTCGCGCTCTCATGGGCGTGATCGGCGCCCCCCGGGATGGCGCGATCCGGCAGGGAGTCAATCGAGCTGGAGCAGCCACCCCTCGAAGGCATCCCCCTCCGGGAAGCCCTCGCGCCCCGGAAAATCCGGTCCCGGCGGAGCCGGCTCGAGGCCTGCGACCGATCGACCCGCACGATCCGCGAGGCGCTCGAGGACCCGATCGAGACCCAGGGGCCGGCCCTTGCGGTTCTGGGTGACGAGCAGCGTGCCGCCCGACTCGAGGCGACCCAGCGCGAGGCCCAGCAGCGGCTCGAGGTCCCGACGCAGGGACCAGAAACGTCGCCCGGCCGTGGCCGCCGTGGGCGGGTCGATCACGATCCCGGAGAAGGTCTCCTTCGCGGGAAGGGTCTCGAGATGGCGCCGCCCTTCGATCCGGACGGATCGATGTCGCGACGGATCGATGCCACGGTCGAGGTTCGCCTCGAGATTCGCCTCCAGCCGGGCCAGATAGGGCGCGGAGAGGTCGACCGAGACGACCTCGCTCGCGCCGGCGGCGAGCAGCGAGACGCTGAAGGCCCCGGTATGCGCGAAGAGATTGAGCCACCGCCCGCCGCGCGCCGCCAGTGGGTCGAGGCGGGCGCGATTCTCGCGCTGATCGGGGAAGAGCCCGAAGCCCGGCCGCGTGCGGCGGGGGGAGTCCCAGCCGGGATCGACCCAGTAGCGGAGCCCCCGCTCGCAGACGCGCAGCAGGGGACCGCGACGGGGCGCCCCGATCTCGTCGAGCGTCTCGATGCCTCCGGCGCGCCAGCGAGCGCCATCGAGCACGAGGCAGCGGGGCCCGTCCAGATGGAGGACCTCGAGCACGCTCCAGGGCTCTCCCGTCGGCGTCGTCGGCAGCTGACGCTGCAAGGCCTCGAGCGCCTCCTGCCGGAAGCCCTCCGTCGCTCGTCCCGTCACGAGCACGCGAAGCAGCGCTCCCAGACGGTCGACGAAGAGCCCGGGCAGGTCGTCCGCCTCGCCGTGGACGAGACGGAAGGCGTCCCCTTCCTCGCCCGCGAGCAGGCGGCGGCGGCGCGCCAGGGCCCGGGCGATCCGCGCGTCGATCGACGGAATCTCGGACTCCGCCCGGTCGCCCTGCGCCCAGATCCGCGCCGCCAGTCGCGGGCTGCTCTCGATGAACGCCCAGCCCGCGGTCCGCCCGACACGCGACTCGACCCGCACGAGGCTGCCCGGACGAAAGGCCGACGCGGGCTCGCTCGCCCGATCGGGGAGGATCCACGGATGACCCTCGTCGAGCGCGCGCAGCGTCTCGTCCGAGACCCGGAGACGCAACCCGTCTTCGGTCGACCCGGGCGCAGGCCAGGCCGGCTCCTCGGGCCATCCCGAGTCGAGGCGCTCCGAGGCGAGGGACTTCGATGCGAGGCGCTGCGACGCCCCGCGCACTGCGGCCGCCGCGGCCCGCGTCTCGGGCACGTCGCCGTCGTCCGGGAGCGACGCACCCTCGAGCGCAAGGATCCGGGGGCCTCCCTCGACGCCCAGCCCGCCCCGGTGGAGGTCGCCGACGACGGGCATCTCCGCCCGCGCCAGCGCGTCGCAGATCCCGGCGGCGGAGAGCGGCGGCCCGGAGACCTGGACGGCAGCCAGCCCTCTGCGACGCGCCCGCACCCGCAGCTCGAGCGCAGGCAAGGCGGACTCCCGGGCAAGAGCGAGGGCCCCCGAGTCGGCCGCCGGCGCATCGACCCAGGCGAGCCAGAGCGGGCTCTGCGGCTCGCTCGGGGCGTCGGGCGCCGGGCAGGGAAGCCCGCCCGTCTCGATCTCGATATCGCCGCGGGCGCCGGCGCGACAGCGCTGGCCGATGCGCTCGGCCAGCCGGCCATCGACCCGGATGCGCCCCTCCTCCAGCCAACGCCGACGCGCCGCCCGATCGATCCCCGGCAGCAGACGAGCGAGCCGAGCGCTCAGGGCCTCGGCTCGACCGGGCAGACGAAAGTGGAGTCGCGCCACGCGCGCAGCTTAACGGAGGGCATCCCCCGTGCAGAGCCCCTCGATGCGACAGAAGATCGGCGACATCACCCCGGTGCCCAGTCGCCTCGAGCGCCGGATCGCCCAGAGCAGCTTGCCCGGCACGTCCGCGTTCTCGATGCAGGCTCCGAGACCCTGGCAGCGCGATCGCGCACCGATCTCGCTGAAGACCTCCATGCCGGTCAGGACGACCACGGGCAGGCGGTGGGCCAGCTCCGTGGCGAGCTCGATGGCGGTCGACCGATCGACCTCGGAGATCGAGAGGTCGATCAGCAGCAGATCGTAGTCTCCCCCTCGGACGCGATCCCCCGCCTCCACGAGGTCGCTCTCCCGGATCACGTCGAAGGAGCCCCGCGACGCCCGTCCGAGGGATTTGTGGATCTCCTCCGCGAAATCCGTTCGGTCCTCGACGAAGAGCACGCGGACGAACTCCTCGTCGATGCGCGCCTCCTGGGCATGAGGTCGATGTCTCGCAAACTCGGCGGCAGTGCTCATGGGCCGGCTCTCTCCGTTCTTCCTTCGCACCCGATGTCCGCCAGTCGAGTCGAGTGAGCCGGACGGACGAGCGCTGGGCCTCCCTCCCCCCGTCGGAGCTTTGCATCACCATCTTGAGGCATCCATCGAAGCGATCGGGAGGTCTGCGTGCGCGGCGCGTCCCCCGCCGATGGGCCTCGTGATGCGCCCGATCCCAGACCCGGAGATCCGCGCGCGCGATGCGGCTGGACTGCCGACCGGCCGCACGACGCGTCGCCCGCTCGCATCGCCGATGCGCCCGGCAAGCGCTCGCCCGAGCGCCTACACTCGGCCGATCCCATGCAATCCCTACCGACCCTCGAGACTCCGCGTCCCGTACCGGACGCGGCCCGTCGCCTCTGTCAGGACCTCGAAGCACGCGGCATCGCGCTCTGGAGCCACGGTGAGGGGCTGCTGGCGGACCTCCGTCCTCTGGAGCCGGAGACAGAGCGGGAGGCGGAGACCGGGTCGGCCACCGCGCTCAGAGGACGGCCCTCCCCGGCTCGCGCCTTCCTGTGCCAGACGGACGCGGACAGCCTGCTCTCGCAGCTCCCGACGGCCATCGTGACGGCCAGCGGAGGACGGCGACTCACGCTGCCGGACCCGACCGGCCCGATCGACCTGATCCCGATTGGCGAGCGGCCCCTGGAAGAGGTGCTCGTCGACTTCGGGCTCGGCCCCCTCGGTCTCGCGTGGCGCGAGCAGGAGAGTCGCTTTTGCGACCCCGTGCAGGCGCGCGCCGACCTCGCACGCGGACGCATGGGACCGACCCGCGTCGACCCGAGCCCCTTCGCCCTCGCGCCGCGACGCTTCTGGATCGGCGCCCGCCTGCTCAGCGAGCAGCGGCTCGAGCCCGAGGCCGCCCTGCTCGAGGCGGCGCGCGCGGCGATCCAACCGACCGCCGAGTCGCTTCCCCTCGGCGCCCCGGCCCGTCGCGAGCTGGCCCGGGTGCTCGCAGCCGAAGAGCCCGCGCCGGGTCTCGACTTCCTCTACGACGCGGGACTGACCCCGCGGCTGCTTCCCGGGGTCACTCGCGAGGCGGGCTCGAGGCTGGGCGGCCTGCCCCGGCTCCCGGTCCTGCGCTGGGCGGCCTGGCTGCGGGGCTGCGCCCTGCAGCGCGCCTTCGTCGAGCTGCGCATGCCCCATGCGCTGGGCCGGGCGATCACCCGTCTCCAGCGGGCGCATCCGATCGACCAGACGGTCTCGGGCAGCCGGGAGATCGGCCTTCGCAAGCTGCTGCAACGTCATCCGCCCGAGGAGATCGACGCGCTGATGGCCTGGCGCCGATGGGAGCTCGAGTCCGACCCGGCCACGACGGCCGCGGACCTCGAACGTCTGGACTCGATCCGGGGTCGGATCGAGGCGGCGCGGGAGGACCGCGCGCGCGATCTTCGAAGACGCACGCTCGCTCTGGACGGTCAGGCCGTGATGGAGCTGCTCGACGCGGGCCCGGGTCCGCACGTCGGACGGGCTCTCGCCCATCTCGCCCGCCATGTCGAGACCCACCCCGACGCCAACGAGCGCGGCGCGCTCGCCCAAGAGCTTCGCCGATGGGCCCGGAGCGCCCCTTCGACAGGAGAGATCGGTTAGGCTGCGGCCGCCCGACGGAGCCCACCCTTGGAACCCCTGCAATCGATCTTCGAGGCCGTTCAGGAGGCCTGCGAGCGCCCGATCTGGTCGCGCGGCGTCCAGCTCGCTCGCGCGGACGCCGTCAGCGTCGAGGAGCGCAGCGAGCGGGAGATCGCACTGCGCGTCGTCACGCGGAAGGGGCTGGCCGCGCCCCTCGTCACCCTCCATCCCCAGGACGAGGATTGGGAATGCAGCTGCTCGAGCGTCGACGACCCGTGCGAGCACGTCGCCGCGGGCGTGATCGCCCTGCGCCAGGCCCGCAAGAGCGGCAGTGAGCTTCCGGCCCAGGGCGCCGGTCGGGGCCGGATCGTCTACGCGCTCTCCGAGAAGGGCGGGGACCTCGAGATGAGCCGGGCCATCGAGCACGACGGCGAGCGGACCCCCCTGGCCGGATCGCTCACCGACCTCGCCACCGGCCGGCATCGCGGCCCCGAGTTCATCGCCACGCCGCTCGACCTCGAGATCGAGCGCGCCCTCGCCTCGCGGCCGCGCGGAGCCACGAGCTCGCCCGCGCTCGGCCCCTTCCTCGAGCGGCTCGCGGAGAGCGATCGCGTCCTGCTCGACGACCGGCCGATTCGCGTCGCCTCCGAGCCCCTCGGACTGGTCGCACGGGTGGTCGAGGCGCCCGGAGGCGTCCGGCTCTTCGCCGAGCAGGATCCGCGCATCGAGCGCGTCTATCGCAACGGCGTCGTCCGCACGGCCGAGGCCGTGCACCCGCTGGCGGTCAATCGGCTCACGGGACGCGAGATGGCCGACCTGCCGCGGGGCCGATTCTACAGCGACGAGGATCTCGCCGAGCTCGTGACGGAGATCCTGCCCGACCTCGAGGATCGCATCGCCGTCCGGATCGAGACGAGCAAGCTCCCCACCGCGCGGCGGGGCGAGCGGCCGCGCATCCGCGTCGAGATCGAGCGCGAGGGCGAGGGGCTGCAGGTGCTGCCGACCCTCGTGTACGGCGATCCGCCGGTGGCCCGGATCGATGCCGGACGCCTCGTTCATCTGGGCACTGGAGAGGTCCCGATCCGCGACGAGTCGGCGGAGCAGAGCGTGACGACGCGGCTGCGCACGGAGCTCGGGCTGCGCCCGGGCGTGTCGGTCCGTCTCTCCCCGGACGAGGCGATCGCCTTCGTCCGACGGCTCGAGCAGAGCCACGTCGAGATCCTCGGCACGGCCCACCGCGATTTCCGGCTGCTCGGCGGGCTGACGCCCTCCCTCGCCATCGACGACGATCGCGTCGACCTCGACTTCCAGCTCGAGCCGGAGGACGCGG
>CAYXLY010000279.1:0-6276 GCA_964466005.1 uncultured Spirochaetaceae bacterium
CCTCCTGGGCGCCGAGAAGCTGGCGGCGATCCGGGAGCACAACGGCGAGGGTCCCTTCGACTACCTGGGCGACTCGCGGGCCGACCTCGCCGTGTGGCCGGGGGCCCGACAAGCCTGGGTCATGCACCCCTCGGAAGGTCTGCTGCGCGCGGTGAAGCGTCTCGGCATTCCCTACGAGATCCTCGCCGAGCAATCCGGACCCAGCGTCTCCTCGCCGACGACCGCCCTGCTCCGCGCGCTCCGGCCCCATCAGTGGGCCAAGAACCTCCTGCTCTTCGCCCCGATCGTCCTCGCCCAGGAGATTGGCGATCTCTCCCGGCTCCTCGCCGTCGGTCTGGGATTCATCGCCTTCTGCGCCGTGGCCTCGGCGGGCTACCTGATCAACGATCTCCTGGACATCGAGACGGATCGCCGGCATGCCACCAAGCGCCGTCGACCCTTCGCCGCCGGAGCCCTGTCGATCCCGGCCGGGCTCGTCGCCTCCGTCGGCCTGCTGGCCCTCGCCTTCTCTCTGGCCGGGCTCGGCGTCTCGGTGGGGTTCGCGGGGATGCTGGCCGCCTACCTCGTCGCCACGCTCTCCTACTCCCTCTTCCTGAAGGAGCATCTCTTCCTCGACGTGCTCGTGCTCGCGGGTCTCTATACCCACCGCGTCCTCTCGGGCGGCGTGGCGGCAGGCGTCGAGGTGTCGACCTGGCTGCTCGCCTTCTCCGTCTTCTTCTTCCTCAGCCTGGCTCTCGTGAAGCGCTATGTGGAGCTGCTCGGACAGGTCGACCCGGGCGCGCCCGCCCGGATCGAGGTCCAGGAGGGCTCTCGACGGGCCTATCAGGTCGTCGACACGGGACTGGTCGAGACGATGGGCATCGCGAGCGGCTATCTCTCGGTGCTCGTCCTGGGGCTCTACGTCAGCCGCGACGACGTGACCGTCTACTATGCGCGTCCCGAGGTGCTGTGGCTGATCATGCCGCTCATGCTCTACTGGATCTCGCGCGTATGGCTGCTGGCTCGGCGCGGGCAGCTCGCCGACGATCCGGTCCTCTTCGCCGCGACCGATCGCATCAGCTACGGGATCGTGACCGCCATCGGGGCGATCGGACTCCTCGCCGCCATGTGGGGACGCTGAGCCATGAGCGAAGACCTGCTGCCGCGCTCCGTTCGCCGTCCGATCTCGGGCTGGGGGCGACAGCCGACGGAGACCTGCGAGCTCTATCGGCCCGAGGACCTCGACGACGCCCGCGCGATCGTGGCGCACGCCCCCTGCCCCGACCTCACACCACGCGGGCTCGGCCGCAGCTATGGCGACGCCTCCCTCAACGATCGGGGCGCCGTCCTGCTCTCGGACCGGCTCGACCGGATGATCGCCTTCGACCGGGAGACGGGCGTGCTCCGCTGCCAGGCCGCCGTGAGCCTGGCGGACATCATCCGGCATTTCCTGCCGCGGGGCTTCTTCTTCCCGGTGACCCCAGGCACCAAGAACATCACGGTGGGCGGGGCCATCGCGGCAGACGTCCACGGCAAGAACCACCACACCAACGGCTCGATGTCGGCCTGGATCGAGCGATTCAGCCTCCTCACCGGACGCGGGCAGGTCCTCGAGTGCTCGCGCGAGGAGAACGCCGACGCCTTCTGGGCGACGACGGGAGGGATGGGGCTCACCGGCCTGATCCTCGACGCGGAACTCCGGATGAAGCCCGTCGAGACGGCGTACATGAACGCCGACTACGAGCGAATCCAGGACCTCGACCGGCTCCTCGCGCGGATGGACGAGAGCGACGAGGACTTCGACTATGCGGTGGCCTGGGTCGACAGCCTGGCGACCGGCCGATCCCTCGGGCGATCCGTCCTGATGCGGGCGAACCATGCCTCGCTCGGGGATCTGCCCTCGCGCCTGCGCGGCGACCCGCTCGCCGTGAAGGAGAAGGCGCGGATCGCGGTCCCCTTCACGCTGCCCGACTTCACGCTCAACCCGCTCTCGATGAGGCTCTTCAACACGGCCTTCTACCTGCGTCATCCGACGGCCCGGAAGCTCACCGACTGCGACGCCTTCTTCTATCCCCTCGACTCGATCCAGCACTGGAATCGGGGCTACGGGTCGCGGGGCGTCCTCCAGTACCAGTGCGTGATCCCGGAGGCCTCGGCCGCGACGGGCATCCAGCGACTGCTCGAAGAGCTCACGCGCTCGGGCTGCGGCTCCTTCCTGACGGTGCTGAAGTCGCTCGGTCCCGCGAGCGAAGGACCGCTCTCCTTTCCCATGCAGGGCAAGACGCTCGCGCTCGATCTGCCCTATACGGGCCCGCCCCTCCTCGAGACCCTGCACCGGGTCGACGAGATCGTGCTCGAGCATGGCGGTCGGGTCTACCTCGCCAAGGACTCCTGCATGGCCCGAGAGGCCTTCGAACGCATGTATCCTCGTCTGCCGGAGTTCAAGCGGGTGAAGGCCCGACTCGATCCCGACGGGCGCTTCAGCTCCTCGCAGGCGCGGCGGCTCGGGATCGTGGAGGCCGACTGATGCCCACGGCACTCGTGCTCGGCGCGACCTCGGGCATCGGCGAGGCGGTCGCGCGTCGGCTCGCCTCGGAGGGCTACGACCTCGTGCTCGCGGGCCGCTCCGAGGCGCCGCTGCAGGCGAACGCCCGGGACCTCGAGGTCCGCTACGGGGTCCGGGCCCGAGTCCGCCTCTTCGAGGCCCTGGACTTCGCGTCCCATGCCGGCTGGATCGAGGACTGCGCCGCGGAGACCGAGGGCGGCCTCTCGGGCGTGTTGCTCTGCTACGGCGCCATGGAGGACGAGAGCGAGGCGGCCTCGGATCCGGAGCGAGCCCGCCGGATGATCGACGTGAACTTCAGCTCGCCGGTCTCGATCCTCGACCGGGCCGCCGAACATCTCTCGGCCCGGGGCGAAGGCTGGATCTGCGCGCTCAGCTCGGTCGCGGGCGTTCGCGGTCGCGCCAGCAACTTCCACTACGGCGCCACCAAGGCAGGCCTGAGCGCCTATCTGTCCGGTCTACGGGTCCGCCTCGGACGGGTCGGCGTCGGGGTGATCGACGTGCGTCCCGGCATCATCGACACGAAGCTCACCTTCGGTCTCCCCGGCCTCGTCTTCCCGGCGTCGCCCGAGCGGGTCGCTCGCGACGTCTCGAAGGGCATCCGGAAGAATCGCGCCGTCGTCTACACGCCCCGGATCTGGCAGCCGATCATGCTGGTCATCCGGCTGCTACCGGATTTCGTGTTCCGGAGACTGTCACTCTAGAGCCACGCCGCGGCCCGTGGACTCCGCGAGCGACCGGCTGCCCCCGCCGTGTGGGCTCGCGCCGACCAGCAGGCTCCGATCCGACAAATGGGCGAGGACGGTGTCGGCAACGAGGTGAGAGACCTCCAGGCTGTAGTGGGTCCGCGCGCCCGGACTGCCGCGGCCGAAGGCCTCGGCGGCCGGGCGGCCGTCGAGATGAGCCGTCAGGACCTCCCCGAACTGGATCGGCTCGATGCCGGCCGCCTGCAGGCTCTCCAGCAGCGGCTGCATGTACCAGCGGCCCGTCTCCTGATGGGCCTCGAGCTCCATTCGATCCGGGAAGAGGATCAGGACCGGCTCCTGTCCACGGCGTCGAGCCACCTTCACGAACTCCAGCAGGATCGCGCGGGTCAGCTCGAGTCCGCCGAAGGGATGGCCCGGCTCGTAGAAGCGCGCGTAGGACGGCTGGCCCGCGAGCCGGCTCTGGAGCTCGAAGTAGCCGAGGTTCCGAAGGAAGGCGATCGAGTACGGAAAGGTCAATCGGACGGCGCCGGAGGGACCGTTGGGATGGAAGAGCTCATGCTCGAGAAAGAGCTGCGGCGCCTCGAGCGCGAGGAATCGCCGATACTCGGACTCCGTGAGACGCGGCAAGGGAACATGCTCGAGGTCCCCACCGTCGCCACGGACGAAGCGCGGCTTGAAGGCCCAGCTACGCGTGAAGTTCTGGAAGTCGCGATAGCGGGTCAGGTTCCGGAGGATGTCCTCGGACATGTGGCCCAGCACCACGACCCGGCTCGCGTCCTCCGTCTGATCCAGATAGCGAAGCAAGGCCTGATCGGTCCCATAACCCCCGACCCCGAAATTCTCGACCCGGGCGCGGAGCTGCCTCTGCATCCGGCAGCCCCAATGATCCGTGTCCCCCCCGACCGCATCCGCGGTGAAGGAGTCGCCGTAGAGCGAGACCAGCCACGGAGCCTCCTCCGGGACGCCGGAGTCCAGACACCAGCGAGCGCCGTTCGGCGCATAGCTCTCGCCGAACTCCTCCAGACGCGGCCAGCCCCAACGGGGATGCCGCCTCTCGAGATACTCCGCATAGGATACGAGCCGGGCCTGGTCCGGGGCCACCGGATCCCGGTACATGCTCCACTTGCTCTGCAGGATGCGCCCGGCCGCGAAGGACGCCCCCTCGACGAGAAGCGCCAGGAAGAGCAGATAACAGAGAACCATGACGGCGCGAAGCCGCCGCCGCGTCCGCGCCTTGCCCGGGTCGTCCACGAGCCGCGAGCCTCCATCCGGTCGATTCCACCCGATGGCAGTCTCGCAGCTTCCAGTCCCCTCCGCACCCGACCCGAGCCCTCTCGCACGGTGTACGGTGGAGGACAGACCGGCGATCCGGAATCCGCGATCGATGAGGTTTCATGGCCGCCCGCCCGGCGACGAAGGGGCTCGCTCCAGATCAGGCTCGCGAGAGCCGAGAGCCCCAGCCGACTCTCAGCCCCAGCGAGGCCCGCGCCCGCGACTGGCCTCAGGGAAGAAAGATCGGAGCGGGCAGCATCGGTGCGGCCGCGCCGGGATCGACCGACTCGCAATCCACGGCTCCCGACTCGAAGGCCCCCAGATCCGACCGGGATCCGGTGTCGCTCGGGCTCAGGCAGCGACGCGAGAAATCCATGAAGACGACCTCTCCATCATTGGGCGCGCCCATGAGATCGAATCCTCCATCGACGATCCCGGCCGCCGCTGCCGCAGAGGCATCCAATCGAAAATCCGTCGCGTCGTCGAAGACGCTCGAGCCGAGGAAGACGTTCGTACGGGTCTGCACGTTGTCGCTCATCACTGTCCCCGCACCGCCGGATCCGCTCAGAAGCCGATTCAAGCTGCTCGCTTCGGGGGTGTAGTAGAGATTGTTTCGAACGATCGCACCGACGTTGTCGGACGGGAGTCGGATCGCATGGCGCGGACGATCTCCCCTTCCGTAGAAGGTGTTGTTGTAGATCCGCACTCCGTCCCGGTCGTATTGGCAATCCCCCGCCGAGTCGTCCATGTCGAAGAAGGGGTTGGCACCGTCGGTGCCCGCCATCGAGAGGTTGTTCCGCCAGGCGACCTTGGCGAAGCACGACTCGGCCACCCGGCCCGAGTGGCCTTCCGGAATGCGGAACTCGTTGCGCTCGATGACGGCGTGATCGAGAACGGAGATTCCACCCTGTGAGGCCTCGTTGTAGCCTCCGATGCAGTTGCCTCCGTCGCAATCGATCCGGTTGTCCGAGATCAGCCAGAACCGCTGCTGTCCGACGTCGGGGACCTCGCTCCCGACGGCATCCGCAGCGTTGCCGGCCAGCTTGAGGGAGGTATTTCCGGTTCGACCGGTCAGGAAGTTGTGCTGAAAGATCATCTTGCGCCCGAAGGAGACCCGCACGTGACTCGAACGGAAGCCGCTGTCCGTGGAGGTGTTGTTCAGGACCGCAGTCCGGGTCGACGAGAGGAAGCCCAGGGAACGATGGTCCGGCTCGTGGATCGTGTTGTTCACGAGGGCGATTCGGTCGGGCGTCTCCCTCGGACTCCCCGAGTCGGCACAGGCCAGGATCGCACCGAAGCTCCGGATCGTGAGATCCATCAGGAGGATGTCGTCGATGCCGCCCTCGGCCTCGCTCCCGCAACGCGCGACAGCATGGGCATTTCCCTGATCCCCGGCGGCGCCCACGAACTCGAGTCCGACGATACGGATGTCGGATGCGGTCTCGGGCGGGTTGTAGCGACCGAGGACGTGGATGGCGATCTCGCCTCCAGCCGAGCCGTCGATCACCGGGCGGGGACCCGATCCGAAGGCACCGATCAGGATCGGTCCATCCCAGAGCTGCGTGCTCGAGCCGACCGTGAACCGGTCGCCTCTTCGGAAGAGACAGCGCCGATTGGCGTTCCGGCCATCCACCCGACAGTGGGAGGCGAGGGCCTCGTCATAGTCCCCCGTTCGGATCTGCAAGGCGCCGGTCGGACACCCCGCGAAGCCGCCGCCGTTCTCTTCAAGATGAGCGAACGCAGCGACCTCGCGCT
>CAYXLY010000280.1:0-6258 GCA_964466005.1 uncultured Spirochaetaceae bacterium
CGTCCACTGCCAGGTCGACTCTCCGCGCGAGCCTGCGGAGGAGCCTCCTGCAGAGAAGGGAGCGGCCAGGAAATCCGTCATGCCCGCCGCCTCGAAGGCCCGAAGCCTTCGGGCAACCTCCTCCTCGTCGCCGATCACGCAGACGTCCGCGATCCGTCGGGCATCCCCCGCCCGGAGCATCCGCTCGTAGGGCATCGCCTTCTCGTAGAACGCGAACTGCGACTGCGCCTGCTCCCGGACGCTCTCCGCGTCCCGGGTGATCGCCACCGGCACGACCCCGGCCACTCGAGGCGCTGGACGGCCGGCGGCCTCTGCAGCGTGGGTGACACCGGGATGGATCACCCGCTCGATCGCGCCTTCGTCGGCCCAGGTCGCGATCGCGCCGTCCGCATGGCGTCCCGCGACGCGCAGCATGTGCGGCCCCAGAGCGCCGATCAGCACGGAGCCGGGCCTCGAGACCTCGGGCGTCCCGTAGATCGATCCCACCCGGAAGAAATCTCCCTGATACTGGACGAAGCCCGCCTGCTCGCGGTCGCCCGCAGGCGACGCCCCCGTCTCCATGGCGCTCTGGAGGATCTCCACGTACTCGCGGACATGCCGAGCCGGCCGCTCGTAGGCGAGGCCGTGCATCGAGATCACCGCCTCGTTCGAGCAGCCGATGCCGAGATGGATCGGCCTCCCCATCGCGGCCTGTACCGTGGCTGCCTGACGGGCGAGCGCGAGCGGATGGAAGAAGTAGGTGGGGATCACGGCCGTGCCGAGCTCGAGCTGGCGGGTCGACTCGGCGGCCGCCTGGACGGACGCGAGTGCATCGAGGGACCAGGGGAGGTAGGGAACCCAGCCACTCGCGAAGCCGAGCGCCTCGGCTCGAGCGGCCCGCTCGCGAACCTCCTGGATCGAAGACGCCGGGCCCCAGGTCTCCGAGATGAAGAGACCGACTCGCATCGGGCTCAGCGTCCGTCCCGGCTGACGATGGCGGCCGAGCTCGCCAGCTCCTCGACCAGCGCCAGGGCCGCGCGGCCGGTCATGGAGTAGGGGTCGAGGGCCGCGGTCTCGGAGAAACGGAGGATCGTCGACAGGTTCACCTTGTTGAGATCGATGCTGCCCATGCGCCAGCCCGCGAAACGGCGCTCCTCGATCTCCGAGTAGTCGAGCAGCAGGATGTCCCGATGCCGATCATCCCGCACGATGTTCCCGTAGAGTCCGTTCACCCTCGCCCGAGCGCCCTCGATCACCTGCAGGAAGATGCCGTTCCTCGGGTAGGCGCAGAGGATGCCGGTGATGCCGTGCTCGGGGTTGTTCCGGCGCGACTGCTCGATGATCGAATCGACCAGGGCTTCGTCCAGCGTTCCGTTCGCCCGGCTCGCATAGAGGAGTCTCACCAACATCGAGCAGGCTCCCTCCGCCCTCGCGTCGTCCGCATGCTATTTCCCTCGGCCGTTGAGCAGCGCCAGGAACTCGCGGCGCAGGTTCGGATCCTTCAGGAAGGAGCCTCGCATGATGCTGTTGGTCATCTTCGAATCCATGTCGCGCACGCCACGCCACTGCATGCAATAGTGATCCGCCTCCATCACGATGGCGAGACCGTCGGGCTGCATCTTGTCCTGGAGGAGCTCGGCCAGCTGGGCGATCGCCTCCTCCTGGATCTGGGGGCGGGTCATCACCCACTCGACGAGCCGGGCATATTTCGAGAGCCCGATCAGGGCCGAGTGCTCGTTGGGCATCACGCCGACCCAGATCCGGCCGACGATCGGACAGAGATGATGCGAGCAGGCGCTGCGGACGGTGACCGGCCCGACGATCATCAGCTCGTTCAGCCGCGCCACGTTCGGGAACTCCGTCACGGGCGGCTCGGGCACGTAGCGTCCGCCGAAGACCTCCCGCACGTACATCTTGGCGACGCGTCTCGCGGTGTCCTGGGTGTTGTGATCGCCCTCGATGTCGATGACGAGGGCCTCGAGGACCTCCTTCATCTTCGCCTCGACCTCGTCCTGCAGCAGGTCGAGCTCGCCCTCCTCGATGAAGGCCTCGATGCTGTCGTTGGCATGGAAGCGCTTGCCCGCCTTCTGGATCCGATCGCGGATCCGGTCGGCCACCGGCGTGCTGCAAGACGGCCCCTGCCCCTCTCGTCCCGGACGTCCTGCGCGTCCCGCTTCTTCTCCGGCTCCGACGTCCTGCGCGAGATCGCCGGACGCCGAAAGGCTCTCGGTCGCCATTTGCTTCCTCTCCAGTTCCGAGGACACTAGGCTACCAGCGTTCGGGCGCCACCGGCACGCGTCCGGAGCGATCGCGTCCAGGACGAGGGGCGATTCGGGGGCGTTGGAGGGCGTAGATTGCAGAAGAGGACGTGGATTCCCCTGGCCGCCATCGCCGCGAGCCTGATCGTCGCCGCCGGGATCGCCTGGGCGGGCAGCCAGGACGGAGTCCGCGCCGGCGGGATCCCCGTCTTCGCCCTCTGCGGCGCCGCGGCCTTCGGGGTGAACTG
Source organism: uncultured Spirochaetaceae bacterium (assembly GCA_964466005.1). Classification (GTDB taxonomy): domain Bacteria; phylum Myxococcota_A; class UBA9160; order UBA9160; family UBA4427; genus UBA4427. Next base: position 2,486 of record CAYXLY010000280.1, read on the forward strand.
GATCGCCTTCGTTCCGGCCTACCTGAGACAGACCGAGCATTTCTACGATCTGACCGGCAGCCTGACCTATCTCACGCTCCTGGCGCTGGCCTTCGCGCTCTCCGGCGGCGGCTCGTCCCGGGCCTGGCTGCTCGGCGCGCTCGTCGCGATCTGGGCCCTGCGACTGGGCTCCTTCCTCTTCCTGCGGATTCGCAAGGAGGGCTCGGACGATCGCTTCGATCGGATCAAGCCGAGCTTCCTGCGCTTCCTGATGGCCTGGACGCTCCAGGGACTCTGGGTCTTCCTGACTCTCTCCTGCGCTCTGGCTGCCATCACCTCGCGCGGGACGACGCCGCTGGGCGGGATGGCGTGGCTCGGCCTCGGCGTCTGGGTCGCCGGATTCGCGATCGAGGTGGTCGCCGATCGGCAGAAGCGCGTCTTCCGGTCGGATCCGGCTCATCGCGGTCGCTTCATCACGACCGGGCTCTGGGCCTGGTCGCGTCATCCGAACTACCTCGGCGAGATCACGCTCTGGGTCGGGATCGCCCTGCTGGCGCTGCCCGCGCTCTCGGGCTGGCAGTGGACGACCCTGATCTCGCCGGTCTTCGTCTACGTGCTGCTGACGCGAGTCAGCGGCATCCCGCTGCTCGAGGCCCGGGCCGACGAGCGGTGGGGCGGCGATCCCGAGTACGAGGCCTACAAGGCGCGCACTCCGGTGCTCTTCCCGCGCCCCCCGACCGCGGCGTGAGCGGCGCACGCGACGGGGAGGAGCCCGTCCCCGTCTCGCGGATCGTGCTCTACGGCCTGCCCTCGGTCGTGAGCTCGATCGCGGCGCTGCCGATGGCGCTCTTCGTGCCCGCCTTCTATGCGGGCGAGCTCGGGGTTGCGCTGGCCGCCGTCGGCGCGGCCATCGCGGCCTCCCGGCTCCTCGACGTCGTGACCGATCCGCTGATCGGCAGCCTGAGCGACCGTCTCGAGACGCGCTGGGGACGACGCAAGCCCTGGCTGATCCTCGGGACTCCTCTCTTCGTGCTGGCGCTCTGGCAGGTCTTCGTGCCGGGCGGGAGTGCGGGCGCGTGGCATCTGCTCGGCTGGTCCGCACTGCTCTATCTCGGCTTCACGATGATCGACCTGCCGCACAAGGCCTGGGGCGCCGAGCTCTCGACGCAATACGACGAGCGCTCGCGGATCGCGGGCGGGCGCGAGGCGCTCTCCACCGCGGGCCAGGTCGCGCTGCTCGCCCTGCTCGTCGCCTGGGGCGCGCAGGGCGTGCACGAGGCCTCGGAGCAGCTGCGCCGCATGGCCTGGATCGTCGCGTGGGGCCTGCCCCTGCTCGTCCTGCTCGCGGCGATCACCGTTCCGGAAGGACGCCCCGAAGGCTTCGTCCACGAGCGACGCAGCTTTCTCGCCGGGCTGAGGCTCGTCGCGGCCAACCCGGCCTTCGGCCGCATGATCGGATGCGTCGTGCTCTTCGTCTCGGGGATCGCCATCCAGGGCACGCTGCATCGCCTCGTGCTGGCCGACGTGATGGGCGACGCGTCACGTTTCCCCCTGATGATCCTGCTCGAGAATGCGGCGACGCTGGCGGCGGTCCCGATCTGGCTGCGCCTCTCGATGCGTCTGGGGAAGCACCGGGCGCTGATCGGCGCCGCGCTCTGGATGGCACTGCTGAGCCTGCCCCTCGCCGCGCTCCGGCCCGGTGACACGACGACCCTGATCACGCTGGTCGCGCTCCGCGGCTCGAGCTTCGCCTCGATCCTCTTCCTCGCCAACGCCATCGCGGCGGACGTGATCGACGTCGATACGCTCGCATCCGGTGAGCAGAGATCGGGGCTCTACTTCGCGGTCTGGGGCATGGCCACGAAGCTCTCGCTCGCGATCGGAGTCGGACTCGGAACCTCGCTCGCCTCGCTCATCGGATACGACCCGGCAGCGGGATCGACGACGCTCGGGGTGCAGGCGCGCTTGATGGCCCTCTACGGACTGGTCCCCGCGCTGATGATGGCGGGGGGAACGCTCTTTCTGCGCGGATTCCCGGTGACGCGCCAGAGCCATGCCGAGGTCCGGGCCCAGATCGCGACCCGGAGCCGGGCGCATCAGGAGCCGGAGGCGCTCGGCCCCATCTGAGCCCAGCCCCGTACGGAATCTCTTCCAGAAGAAGATTCGATCACTGTACCATCGGTCCGAAATCCCGATGCCATTGTCCGTTTCCGGCCCCGACCAATCCGAGCAGGAGCGGTAGCATCCGGAGGAGAGCGGGATCCGGAGAGCGCGTCGCAGATGGTGGAATCACCGACTCCAGACTGGAGAATCGAGGAGCGAGAGAGCCGGGTGGAGGCCTCTCTCGCGGGCGTCTGCCCCGATGTCGATTCGCCCCTGATCGCCTCTCGATTCCAGATCCTGGAGCCCACCGGGACCGGGGGTCAGAAGCAGGCCTGGCTCGCCCGCGATCTCCTCGGACGGCGGAATGTCGTCCTGTCGAAGATCCCTCGAGGCCCGGGCGGTCGTCTCCCCGAATCGGCGGAGCGGGAGCTTCGGATCCAGCGGCTCCTCGGGCCCCACTCCCATGTCGTCGAAGTGCAGGAGGGCCTCGAGACCGAGGACGCCGTCTTCCTCGTCTCCCCCCACCTGCCGGGAGGCGATCTGGCGACGCGGCTGGCCTCGGCGCCCGAGCGGAGGCTTCCCATCGATCGGGTGCTCGCAATCGCATACGACCTCGCTCTGGCCCTCGCCCATACGCATGGTCGTGAAGTCGTGCACGGCGACGTCTCCCCGGGCAATGTCCTGCTGGATGCCGACGAGCGCGCCTGTCTCTCGGACTTCGGCCTGGCACGTCGCGTCTCGGACCCGGGAATGAAGGAGCTGCGAGGCACGCCGGGCTATCTGGCGCCGGAGACGATTCGCGGCGAGACCTCCGGGTTCGCGAGCGACCTCTACGCATTCGGCTGCGTGATCTTCGAGACCCTCGCCGGTCGTTCTCCCTTCGTGTCGGACTGCGTCCCCGACCTGCTCCGTCGCCACCAGCTGGCCAGGCCCCCGGACCTGAGGAAGCTGCGCCCCGACACGCCGCGGCTGCTGGCGACGCTGGTGCATGCGCTGATGGCGAAGGATCCCGCGCGGCGCCCGGAGTCTGCGGTCGATGTCGTCGGAGCACTCTGGGGCATGAAGAGCTCGTGGAGCGCCTTCGCACAGAGCAATCTGGATCCGGACGAGCCCCGGGCGCTCATCGGTCGCGAGGCCGAGCAGGCTCTGCTGCGCGATGCGATCGAGGACGCCCGAAAGGGTCTTCCCAGCTGGGTCCTCTTCTCGGGACGAGCCGGCCTCGGCAAGACCCGCCTCGCCCGACAGGCCGCCGAGTGGGCCCATGCGCAGGGATTTACCGTCCTCTACGTCGCGGCCACGAAGGACCGCCGTCTTCCCCACGTCGCCCTCGTCGAAGCCCTCATCCAGACGAGCTTCGCGAGGCTGGGAGAGCTCGCGGAGGACGACGCCAAGCTGCTCCGGCAATTCCTCTACCTCTCGAGCAATCCCCCCGCCGACATCTCGATCGGTCACCGCATGGCTCGCTGGCAGAAGCTTCGGGAGCTCCTCGCGAGAGAGATCGACGAGCTCTGTGTCTGGACCCCCTTCGCGCTCGTGATCGAGGATCTGCACGAGGCGGATCGCGCCACGCTCGAGCTGCTCCTCTTCCTGGCGCAGGCCCGGATCGGCCGGTCGCCGCGCGAGAGCACCCGCCTTCTCGTGCTCGGCACCTATCGCCCCGCCGAAGCTTCGGCCCCATTGATCGATCTCGC
>CAYXLY010000281.1:0-6246 GCA_964466005.1 uncultured Spirochaetaceae bacterium
ACCGAGCGAAGCGCGCCTGTCGCGGGCCTACAAGCGCCTGTGCATGGCCGCGAAGAGCGCGTCGCGGGAGTTCTCCTCGGCCCAGAGGCCTGCGAGTCCGCCGGGATTGAACCAGGGCGCGTCGGGGTAGGGGAGAGGGCCCCGTCGAGAGGACACGGCTCCGGCCGCATGTCCCTTGAACTCGTCCTCGTCGACCATGCCAGGCGTGCCGAAATGGGTGTCGGTCGCGCCGATCAGGCCGAAGCGAAAGGGATTCACGCCGATGCGCTGCTCCTGCCGCAGCCCTTCGCCGAGGGCCTCCCGGGCATAGACTCGGGAGGGGATCGGCGTCTCGTTGCCCTGGGCGACATCGGAGAGGAGGGCGCCGTCGAGGGTCTCGAAGGCGCAGAGCTCGTCCTCGGCCGTCGGCCGACACTCGCTGTCCCCTTTGTGCTGCGTCACCTCGACCAGCGTCTCGAGGCGCGCCCGGAGTCGGCCGTCTCCGGCGGTGATCGGGCTTCCGTCAGCCCGGGTGATCGGCCACATCTCGCCGCCGCTCACGTTCGAGTTGTGCGGGATCGCGATCACGTCGCAGCCGCGCTGACCCTCGAGACATTCTTCCTCGAGCGCCGTCCAGAGCCCCTCTGCCGTCGGAGTCTCGATGAAGGTCGTCGGGTAGGCCTGGACGTTCTCGTTGCGGAAGATCACGTTCCGATGCTGGTTCTTGCCCTCCGGCATGCCGGTCCACTCGTAGCCGACGAAGCTGGTGAAGCGGCAGCTCGCGGATCGATCGTAGGCGTCCTCGGCGGCTTGCTGCGTCTCCTGCCAGGGGCCGCGCCCCGCCTCCCGACACCAGGCACCGTCCGGACCACAGAAGGCGTAGCGCTCGGGCCGTGTGTGGCTGTAGACGTGACCGTTCACCAGGATGTAGCCGAGTCGCGGAAAGCGGCGGACGACCCGGCAGACGAGTGAGTCGTAGCCCTCGAGCCCGGCATCCCGGCAGATGCGCGCCTCGCCGAGCAGGTCGCTGTGATCCGTCACGACCGCGAAGTCGAGAGGCCTTCGCAGCCGGACCCAGGTCGACGGATTGCCCTGCTCGTCGTACGGCTGGAGTCCGATGGTCTCGCCCCGCGCATAGCGATACGCGTCTCGGGGTCGCACGAGCGTGCCCTGTCCCCAGGCGTCGAAGGAGAAGGTCGTGTGTACGTGGGTGTCCCCGAAGAAGGGGCGCCGGAGCGGGTCGGAGTCCGCGCACGGCTCGCGCGACTCGGTGCGTCGGAAGGCCGTCTCCGGAGCCGAAGAGATCGGCTCCGCCTCCGATGACGAGATCGCGAGCAGGACCGGGGCCAGCGCCAGAGCCACGACCCGGAGCGGAGCCGGACCGCGCAACGAACGAGGGGGAGCGCTCACGAGAAGAGCACGTCCAGGAGCGTCCCCGTCCCCGCGTCACCGAAGGGCGTTCGATAGACGTCGAAGACCAGGACCGTGACGAGCCACGGCATGCCGGGCCCGACCACGAGAGCCATTCGTCTGCGTTCGGGCAGACGCGCCAGGACGCGCGCGAGCAGGGACGCGGCAGCCCAGGAGAGCAGGACGGTCCCGATGGCCTGCAGGCAGAGGAGGCCGATCAAGAGGGGCAGCGGGCCTGCGGCGCCTTCGGCGAGGGCCACGCGGCCGGCGGCGGAGGCGAGCATCAGGTAGCGCACCGGAGGCGCCAGAGCGTCGAAGGGCCCCGGCATGGGCCAGGGGACGGTGAGAAGGAAGAAGCCGGCGAGGATCCAGCGACAGCGGGCAGGGCTCATCGAGACGGACCTTCTTTTTTTTCCGATTCTCTTCGGGGAGATCGAGGGATCGGAGTTTCGGGTCGAGATCGAGGGCGGGGCGACCGGAGCTCGGTCCGAAGGCGCGTCGCCCGGGCAGGGGACGCTCAGCCGTCGACGGAGGTCGATCCGGTGATCTCGTCCGCGTAGGTGTTGATGCGGCTGTAGATGTCGTATCGGTCCCGCTCTCCGATCTCGCGATCGGCGAGGGTCTCCATCAGGTGCTCCAGGAAGCGAGCCAGATGGGTCGGCTTGATGCCGAGCTCGGCGTGCACCTCTCGAAGCGGACGTCCCGTGTACCGGATCGGACCATCGAGAGCAGCCGCGAAGAACTCGCGCTGCATGGTCTGCAGGCGCTCCAGGGGAACACCCTCGAAGAAATGGCTCAGCTGGGGGTCGGCGAAGACACGGCGGTAGAAGACGTCGATCCATGCGGCGATCGCCTCCTCTCCGCCGAGCCGATCGTAGAGCGTGTCCGATTCGCGCGTCGTTCCGTCGGTCATGGGGGCTGCCTTCCCGATTCGATCGCCGATCCGATCTCTTCGTCTCGTCGCCCGCTGCGTCTCGGAGTCGGCTCGCAGTGGCGCTCCCGGAGCCCGCAGACTACCACAGCCCTCCGGTCGCCATGAGGGAGCCGCAGGACGAGAGAGCGGCCGCGCGAGGCCCGCGCCGAGCCGGAGATCGACGCGACCGGCGAGAGGCAGGACTCGACCCCGTCGGGCTCCGCCTCAGTGGAGGCGCCGTCTCCAGGTCGAGGCGGCATCCCGGATGGCCTCGGCTGCGGAGGCATGCCGGCGGACGCGCGTCGCCTCACCCTGCCTCAGGTCTTCGAGCAGATAGCGCTTCGGCTCGCGAGGATCGTTCTGGATCCGCAGCGTGCGGCCGTTCTCGCGCAGACGGAGGCCGAAGGCCAGGGGACGAAGGGCCATGTCTCTCTCCTCTCGCGTGCCTCGGGAGGACGCACGCTCCCCGACTCCATCGGCCCCGATCGGAATTTCTTGAGGGAGCGCGGGGCATTCGAGAGGCATCCTGCACGACGCGGAAGCGCCGGTGGGCGCGCGGTCGATCGCGTCGGAGGGTCACGCGAACGAAGAGGCCCCGGTCGGATCTCCGACCGGGGCCTTCGAGGAAGAGCGTCGCGGACCGAGGCCCGGCGGGTCCAGACAGGGCACCAGGCCTGGCTCAGGCGCCCCAGGGCCGGATGGCCTCCTTGAGCTTCGCGTAGCCCTCGAGGAAGCCGGGCCGTTCTCCGCCGTATACCTCGTCGAACTTCGCCAGCGCGGAGTCCAGCCACTCGGCGAGCTCCGGATCGTCCGGGTTCGCGTCGAGATAGGCATCGCGGATCAGCACGAAGTGGATGCGCGGATCGTAGGGCTTCTTCGTACCGCCCATCGATTCGTCGCCGTCGAGCAGCCGAAGGAGCATCGCGTCCGCGGAGCCCAGCGTCTGCTCGTGGATCGGCGGTCCGGCCATCCGATACATGACGGAGGTCATGTCGCGACCGTTGCCCGTCGTGTAGCCCATCTCGTTCCAGACCTTGCTCATGTCGCCTTCGACGTCGAAATGGTTCATCACGAGCTGGCCGAAGCGGCGAAGGGGATCCGAGACGTCGGCCAGCAGATCGGTCAGGCGATCGCCGTCGAGATCCGTCGCGAGGATGATGCAGTCCTGCTTCTCGATCAGGTCCCAGATCAGCAGTCCGTAGTTCGTGTCGGAGATGTGCTGCTCGATCCGGCCGCCCCAGTCCTCCATGCCCTTCTTGAAGTCGTCGGGCAGCAGGGCGACGATCCGGTCGACACGCTCGCGATGCTCGACATAGCCGTCCACGGCGTATTTGCGCCCGACCTCGAACTTGGTGCCCTGGAGCATCCAGGACAGGATGCCCGCGTTGATGCCGTCTTCCTGGGCCTGCGTGGGCTTGAAGGCCACGCGGCCGAGCTTGCCGCTCTCGTGGACCATCTGCAGGAAGCGTCGGCAGGCGTAGGCCATCTGAACGCCGGGGGTGTTCATCTCGGAGTGGATGATGCCCGTCTTCGCGTCGACGTCGAACTTCGATTTGTCCTGGGAGTAGGGGAGGCAGGGCATGCAGCGCACGACCGTGATGCAGCCGTAGGGACGGACGTTGCAGTAGACGCCCGCCTGGGTCCGCAGGGGAGCGTTGCCCGACTTGCCCTTCACGACGACGCGGCCGCCCTGTCCGTCGTCGACGTAGGCATCGCCCGCCGTCGACCACTTGATGGACGTGCAGGGCATGTTGCCGAACCAGGCCAGGGGCTCGAGGTCGCGGTCGTGCCGGTACTGCGCCCACATGGGCACCATGTAGAAGGGCAGACGAAGCACGTCGGCCGCCATGATGGTCCCCAGCATGGCGTAGGCGTCGGTCAGCGCATGGGCGACCGGATTCACCTTTCCGTCGAAATGCCCGCCCTGCCAGATGACGGCGTCGCGATAGCCCTCGGGCCGGACATCCGAAGGCTCGTAGAGGTCGGTGAAGAGAGCCTCGAGGTCGCCGCCTTTCGCTTCGGTCCGGGCGATGTGCAAGAGATCGATCATTGAGGGGCCTCCATTGGATCGGGACCGGCTTGGCTGGGTCGGGTCCGTCGGTCGTGGATCATCGTCGTGCGTCTGGGTCGCGTCGGTCGGCTGGATCGGTCGGCGGGGACAACATGGAGCGCCCTCGGGCCGGAGGCTCCGCGCGCTCGACCCGGGACCGTCCGGGAGCTCGGCGGACTATTTGTAGCATGTCCGCGGAGTCCTGCTGCGATTCCGGGGTGTCGGGGCACGGGCCCGCCGGGGGCGTCAGCGGGGCGTCCGGCAAGCTTCGGCGAGGCCGCGCGAGGTCTCGCGGCGAGGTGCCGGGCGTCCGGAGCCCGTCAGTCGCTGCGATCGGGGAGGCTGACCTGGATCCCGCCCACCGGCTCCAGCAGTCCGAGCCCGTTGGGCAGCAGCCAGTCCGCCAGCGGAGCCAGCGGCGCCACGCCCGAGGTCAGCGCCGTGCCCAGGCTCGAGATCAAGGTCCCGTCCCCGAGCGCGACCGTGATGCCCGTCGAGTCGTCGTCGAGAGTCACGACGTCGCGCACGCCCTCGCCGGTCTTCCGGTCGATCGCGACGAGGCTGGAGTGGACGGGCCAGGGCAGACGCCGACCGAGCTCGGTCTCGTATCCGTAGACGACCGGGACGAGCACGAATCGATCGAGCACGGTCGGATTGCCGTTGCCCATCGCCACGGGCTCGCCGAGCAGCCAGGAGGTCGGCAGCCGCGAGCGGGTCAACCGCGTCAGGTCGCTCTGCCATTGGATCCGGCCCTCCGGCGAGATCGCGACCAGCGCCGGGCCGTTCGCCTGAAGGGAGTAGACGACGCCGTCCTCGCCGACGGCCGCGGCGGCGGCGGTCGAGCGCGTGGCGACCTTCCAGACGACGCCGCCTTCGCGGGCATCGATCGCGTAGAAGAATCCCTCCTCGTCGCTCACGTAGACGCGCTCGCGGTCCGGGGAGAGGGCCGGACTCGAGCCGCTCCCGAGGCCCATGTCGGTCGAGTGGGCGATCCGGACCTCGAGCAGGCCACTCTCGACGGGAACGAGATCGAGGGCGTAGAGCGCGCCCAGCCCCTCCCGGGTCGAGGTCGCGGCGACCAGGATCCGGCCCGTCCCGACGTCGATGGCGGGCGTGTTGGCCGAGCGCATGCGTCCGCCGAAGAGGAGCTGCCAGGCCCATTCGCGAATGACCGGCGCCATCAGCCCGTCTCCGAAGACGCTCTCGGCCATCGGGACGGTCGTCGACGGCGGCGGAATCCGGCCGGGCAGACGAAAGGGCTTCGCGCGCGGCAGACCGCTCTCCCGATCGACCACGACGACGTCACCGAAGTTCGTGATGCCGGCGACGTGACCTTCCCGGGTGAAGAGGGCGGTGGTCAACGCATTGATGGGCAGGGAGTCGGCGGGCTGCCAATCTCCGGGGCGGGGGTCGGGAAGGGGGACGCTCCACTTCATCCGGCCGTCGGCGTGGAAGGCGAAGAGCTGGTTGCAGTCGCCGACATAGAGATCGCCCTCCCGATCGACGATCGGGCTCGAGAGGATGGCGCAGGGATCGACGCCGGATCGAGCGTCCTGCCAGGGCGGGCTCGACCAGAGCGCTTCGCCTGGAGTCGGCCCGCCGATCGAGAAGGCGTGCAGGTTCGCCCGGCCCCGGCTCTGTCCGGTCGTCACGTAGAGCGTCCGGCCGTCGGGCGAGATCGTGGGCGCGGTCAGGACCGATGCGCCCGAGAGCGCCCGCCAGGTCGAGTACCGGTCGGCGAGAGGGACGTCTCCCGCGAGCCTCCGGTTGGCGCCGCTGCGGTGGAGCGTGGCCCAGCCGCCCGGGGAGTAGACGCTCTCGGTGGGCGCCCGATCCTCGGCGGGCGCCTGCGTCGCGAGGACGAGCACCCAGACGAGCAGCCAGAGGAGTGTCA
>CAYXLY010000282.1:0-6234 GCA_964466005.1 uncultured Spirochaetaceae bacterium
GGCCTTGATCAGCGCCTCCGTCCCCTCGGCCGTCGCGACGTTGCCGCCGACCAGCGAGAGGTCGGGGAAGTGGCTCTTGAGCTCCCGGATCGTCTCGAGGACCCCGGCAGAGTGGCCGTGTGCCGTGTCGACCACGACGACGTCGACGCCCGCATCGAAGAGCGCCTGCGTCCGTTCGAGCCGATCGGGACCCACTCCGACCGCTGCGCCGCAGCGCAGCCGTCCGAGACCGTCCTTGCAGGCGTCGGGGTAGCGCTCGGTCTTCTCGATGTCCTTGATGGTGATCAGGCCACAGAGGTCCCCGGCATCGTCGACGACGAGCAGCTTCTCGATCCGGTGCTGATGGAGGAGCTCCCGGGCCTGGGTCATGGTCGTGCCCGGCGACACCGTGATGAGACCCTCGTGGGTCATCACGGTCGAGATCTCGGCCGAGATGTCCTTCACGAAGCGCAGATCCCGATTCGTGAGGATCCCGACCGCCTTCCCGTCCCGGGTCACCGGCACGCCGGAGATCTTGAAGCGGGTCATCACCTCGAGCGCTTCGCGGATCGGCTGCTCCGGCCGCATCGTGATCGGATCCACGATCATGCCCGACTCGGAGCGCTTGACCTTGTCGACCTCGGAGGCCTGCTCGGAGATCGACAGGTTCTTGTGGACGATGCCGATACCGCCGTTCCGGGCCATGCAGATGGCCGTCTCGTGCTCGGTCACCGTATCCATGGCGGCCGAGACCAACGGCGTATTCAGCGAGATCTCGGTCGTGAGGCGGGTGCGGAGGTCCACCTCGGCAGGCAGCACGTCCGAGGCATTGGGCACGAGAAGGACATCATCGAACGTGAGCCCCTCGCGGATCTCCGATTCATTCATGTCGCTGCGCGACCTCACCCCCAAAGAGTAGAACGCACAGGATAATCGGGGGCCCACACGGGGTCAACCGAGCGGATGCCGGAGCGAGCGCCCCCGACTTGCCGCGTCGCTCACTCTCTACGTGCTCCGGCGCGCCGGCGCGCCGCGCGCGTCCCGGCGGGCGGAGGGCGGAGGGCGGAGGGCGGAGGGCGGAGGGCGACCGACGCAGCCGAGCGCGCGCCGTCAGGTCAGATCGTGGTCGACGAGCGTGTCCAGGCGCTGCCGGACGAGCCCAGAGAGCTCCCCGGCGACGGCCTCGGCAATCCGGAAGGCGGCTCGCGGCGCGTCCTCGAGAAGACGCGCCAGCCCCGAGCGGGAGAGGAGCAGGATCGTCGTGGGTCCCTGGGCGAGCGCCGTCACCTCGCGCTTGCCCACCGCGAAGAGCGAGGCCGCGCCGAGATGCTGGGGCGCCTCGAGCGTGCCGATCACGTCTCCGGCCCGCCGACTCTTCAGCTTGAGGCGACCGGACTGGAGCAGGACGAGCCCGTCCGCCTCGGCGCCCTCGCGAAAGGCGCTCTTGCCGTCGAGAAGCGTCCGCTCCTCGAGGATCTCGGCCAGGATCTCGCGATCCTCCTCCGAGAGCTCGGCGAGCAGCCCGAAATGCTTCAACGCGTCGGGACTCACGGCACGATCCTCCCGAAGAGACTGCGCAGCAGGGATCCGGGATCCTTTCCGCTCTCGATCGGCAGCAGGAAGAGGCTCGCCTCGTCGATGAGGGCGAGGTTCGCCCGCAGCTCGTCGGGCGAGAGTCTCTCGCCCTCGTCGAGCAGGACGACGTGGAATGTCCTCGCCCCCTCGTCCCCCCCCAGACGTTCGCTGATCGGGGCGAGTCGCGCGGCGCTCGAGCCGACCCGCGCATCGAGCAGGAAGAGGGTCCCGAGCGCGCGATGGCCCGCGAAGGACCAGAGCGGGCCGTGGAGGCCGTCGGTGGGCAGCCGGATCAGGTCGATGGCGAACTCTCCGTCGACGTCGAGCCGCGCGATCGTCTCGAGATCCCGGGGGCCGACGTCGCCTCGCTGGAAGCGAGGCGTGATGTCGACGCCGGGGACCTTGGCCAGCAGCTCGGCGAAGAGCCCCGCGCTCGCCTCGTTCGCCGTCACCAGCAGGAGCTTGGCGTCGGGCGGGATCGCGTCCCTGGGGAGACCCGCCTGCGCGAAGGCTCGCAGGCGGCGCGCCTGGGCCTCGTCGAAGAGCGCGTGGGCGGGACCTTGCGGCGAAACGAGTCGCGCCCGTCCGAGCTCGATGAGCCCGCGCTCCTCGAGCGTATGCAGCGTCCGCAGCACCTGATAGTCGGAGTGGGCGCAGTGATCGACGACGTCGCCGACCCGGTCGTATCGCTCCAGCAGGCGCAGCACCTCCTGCGTGATCGGATGGACGAGGCGCGGGAGATCCACCCGCTCGATGCACAGCTTCACGGGGGACTCGAGTGGCGGCAGCGTCGGAGACAGCCGGTTCCACTCGTCGATCTGCCGCAGCCCCTCGGCGAGGACGGCCCGCGTGGGGGCCCGGATCTCGCGCTCGGGGGCCGGTCCTCCGGGCTCGAACCCGAAGGCGCCGTTCTGCCAGTCGAGGATCCGGAAGAGGGCCTTCTCGCCCCGGATCGCCCCCACCCGTGCGGCCCGGATCTCTCCTTCCTCGAACAGGATCCAGCCCTCGGCCGACTCCTCTTCGTCGCTCTCCTGGGAGAGCCGGACCCGTCCGCTGGCACCGCGCAGATGCAGCATCTGGAGGAGCTCTGCCGGCCTCAGCTCGGAGAGCGTCCCGCCGAACTCGAGCTCCGTCGAGGCCCGCTGCTCGAGCACGTCCATCCGATCGAGGCGCTCGAGCATCGTCGCCACGGCCTCGAGGACCTCTCCGGCCTCGGCCGAGAGGTCGAGCCGGAGATCCCCGACGCCTCCGGACACCGCTCCGGGACCGGGATCGCCGAGGAAGACGAAACGGACCCCCCGCGTGCGCGGATTGGCCCGAAGGATCTCTGCGAGCTTGCTCGCGTCCACGAGGGCCAGGTCCGATCGGGCCACGACGAGACGGGGCGTCTCCGACAGGGCGATCTCGAGAGCCGCCGAGCCATGGGGCGCCTGCCGGCAGACGTGGCCGGCCGCCTCGAGCGCGCTGGCGACACGCGGCGCCCGTCCGGGATGGTCGTCGGCGATCAGGATGGGTCGGGTCGACATGGGCGGTACCGCTCTAGACCGAGAGGGGGATGGCCAGCTCGCGCTGGAGCTCGAAGGTGAGGGTCTCGACCAGCGCCCGATCGTCGGTCTGGAAGAGCGGAGCCCGCGCCTCCGCCATCGTGATCTGTCCGATCATCGCGAAGGCGGGGCCGTCTCCGAAGTAGACGACGAAGGGTCGACGCGAGTCCAGCGACGACTTGCGGATCCAGGTCACGTGCGGGATCGGCTCCGGCTCCTCGGCCTCGGCGATCACCACGACCTCCGTCCGAGAGAGGCGTCCGCGTACTTCCTCGAGACTCTCCAGGACCTCGGGCAGCCAGCGCGCCCCCGGCGAGACGAAGAGCACGCCCCGGTCGGCCGGACGCCGCGCCACGTCCTCGAGCACGAAGTGAAGGATCTGACCCTCGAGCTCGACGGGCTCGATGCTGCCCAGCTCCAGCATCGGATCGAGAAGGGAGTCGAGCGTGCGCGCCTTCAGGAGCTCGGGTCGGGTCCTGAGCAGGCTCGTCTGCATGCTCTCGATCCGCGCCTCCAGGGTGCGCCAGAGGCTCTCGACCTGGGTGCCGTCGATCGGGAAGGTCGCCCCCACGAGCAGAGGCGGGGTCTCGGCCGGAGCCTCCGCGTTCGCCTCGAGCGCCCGACGGATCCGCTGCCCGAGGATGCCGGCTCCGAGCGCATCGGTCTGGGGCAGCAGGATCTGGATCCCGCCGTCCTCGTCTGCCGCGACCAGGTCCGTCGATCGCAGGGCGGCCTCCAGTCGGTCCACCGTCTCGCGCAACCGACGCCGCTCGCTCCGCTTCGAGGTCGCCGCCTCCCCGTCCGGCCCGACGCTCGCTTCCGGCGGCTGATCGAGACGCAGGATCGAGAAACGATGACCGAATCGACGCGATTTCTGGATCTCGTGGCGGACGGCGTCCTCGAGGTAGCTTCCGGTATAGGCATGGGTGTCGGGGTCGCGCAGCGAACGCCGCTCGAGCGCCCTGAATCGCATCGCGTTCTGCAGCGCGCTCGCCCCGAACTCGCAGAAACGCTCGGCCAACGCACGCTCTGCGTCGCCGAAGGCCTCGCCCTGCAGACGATCGGCGAGGCGGACGACTCCCAACGTCTCGCCGGCGAAGCGCAGCGCGATGAAGAGCGCGGCCTCCTTGCCCTCCCCCGCGATCCGAGCCGTCGTCGAGCTGCCCGCGGCGAGCTCCGGACACCAACGCGCGAGGGCTGCCGGACCGTCGATGGACTCGGGCTCGTCCTCGATCCGCACGAGACCCCGGGCACCGGCGAGATGGAGCGTCGATCCGCCGGCCTCCTCCGCAGCCCAGAGCACGCCCGTCTGCGCCCGTGTGTCCAGACAGAGCCCCTCGATGATGCGCTCCGCCAGGGGCTCCACCGACAGCGTCGTGAAGAGGCCGGCCGCCCGCTCGAAGAGCGAGAGGACGCCCATGAACTCGAGGTTCTCCTCGATCAGACGGGCATGCTCCTCACGAAGCCGACGCCGCGAGAGGATCTTGTCCACCGAGTCGAGCAGCCCGGTCCGGTCGAAGGGCTTCAGGATGTAGTCGGTGGCCCCGAGCTTCATGGCCTCGACCGCCGCCGACACGTCGACCACGCCCGTGACCATCACGATGTCCTGCTCCGGGCGCCGCTCCTTGAGACGTCGGACGAGCTCGGCGCCGTCGATGCCGGGCATCACCAGGTCGGTGAGCACGACCTCGAAGTCCTCGCGCTCGAAGAGATGGAGCGCCTCCTCGCCGGAGGCGGCGGTCCGGACCTCGTAGCCCTCGTCCGAGAGCAGGCCCTCGACCAGCTCGCGGAAATAGCGTTGGTCGTCGACTGCCAGAATGCGCGCTCTACCCATGACCCCTCGCCGATCGAGAGCATGGGTCGGCCTCAGGAAGCTCGACGCGACTCCCTACCCGGGCCCCGGACACTCTCGACACGCCCCGTCTCATCGGCGCGCCGGCCCTCGGACTTCAGCCCGGACACCTCGGAATCGGCCGGGTCGGGCCCGGCGCGCAGGGCGGGCTCGAGTGGCTCCCCGAGGAGCGAGTGCGGCGTCGCGGCGAAGATCCGGACGTCGATCATC
This sequence comes from uncultured Spirochaetaceae bacterium, assembly GCA_964466005.1. Taxonomy (GTDB): domain Bacteria; phylum Myxococcota_A; class UBA9160; order UBA9160; family UBA4427; genus UBA4427. The sequence continues at coordinate 5,161 of CAYXLY010000282.1, forward strand.
GCCCCCGCCTCGACGCCGTGTCCCGGACACGGATCGAGATTGACCACCCGATTGTGGCGGTCCCGACCGGTCATCTGCGCGCCGCCATGGCGACTCGGGCCGTCGACCAGGACGCGCGCCCGCTCGCCGACGCGGGACCGGTGGTATTCGAGCGTCTGGCCTCGCTGAAGATCCTGGAGCCGCTCGAGCCTCTCCTGAGCCTGCTCGGGAGCGACCGGACCCGGAAGCTCGACGGCGGCGGTGCCCGGCCGCGGCGAGTACTTGAAGCTGAAGCTGTCGACGAAGCCGGCCTCGCTCACGAGCGCCAGCGTCGCCTCGAAGTCCTCCTCGGTTTCCCCAGGGAAGCCGACGATCAGATCCGTGGTCAGCGCGAGATCGGGCCGCACCGAGCGGAGCCCCTCGGCGATCTCCAGATAGCGCTCGCGTCCATAGCGCCGCCGCATGGCCTCCAGGATCCTGTTCGAGCCGCTCTGCACCGGCAGGTGGACGTGGGGACAGAGGCTCGGGAGCTCTCCATGGGCTCGGATCAGGTCGTCGTCGTAGAAGAGCGGGTGGGGGCTCGTGTACCGGATGCGATCGAGACCCGGAATCCCGTCGAGACGCGCCAGCAGCTCCGCGAAGGGCATCGTGCCCGCTGCGGCCGCCTTCCCTCGCCGCACGTCGTGGCGGCCGTAGGCGTTCACGGTCTGCCCGAGCAGCGTGATCTCGACGATCCCCGACTCGGCCAGACGACGCGCCTCTGCCTCGATCTCCGACGCGGGGCGGCTGATCTCGCGTCCCCGGGTCGTCGGCACGATGCAGAAGCTGCAGAACATGTCGCAGCACTCCATCACGGTGACGAAGGCCTTTCGCCGGACGCCCGTCCGAGGCTCGGGCCGCCGCGTCGGAAGATCGAAGCGCTCCGGGCTCTTCTCCTCGCCGACCCAGGCCAGCCGGCGCCCCTGGCGCGCTCCGTCGAGCATCTCCGGCAATCGCCGGAGCTGATGGGTCCCGAAGACGAAGTCCAGATGCGAGAAGCGGCCGAGCAGCGAGTCGCCGACCTGCTGGGCGACGCAGCCCCCCTCTCCGACGACG
>CAYXLY010000283.1:0-6217 GCA_964466005.1 uncultured Spirochaetaceae bacterium
GTGGGCGAAGACCGCGGCCCAGAGACCGAAGAGCGCCCGCAGGGCACCGAGCTGGAGGCCGAGGATCAGCGCCACCGAACCCTGATGGAGATCGAGGTGGGCGGCGCCGAAGAGCAGGGCGCTGCCGAAGAGAGCCGGACGGAGCCCGCCCAGCCTGCGGAGCAGCTCGAAGAGGAGCCCGCGGAAGAGCAGCTCCTCGAGGAGCGCCACGCCGATCGCGTCGCGCAGCAGGAGCGCCGGCAGCGGGAGGGGCGCTCCGATCGGGGGACCTTCGGCCAGCCGGCTCTGCGCATGGCCGGGCGCGAGGCCCGCGAGGAAGTCGAGCAGATGGCTGGTGCCCAGGATGCCGATCATCTGCAGACCGATCCGACCGATCCGACCGATCCGACCGATCCGTCCGAGGGGGCTGAGCGGGGTGGAGGTGGGGGGTCTGAGAGAAGCGAGGAGGGGAAGGAGCACGAGGCGCGATCGGGGCCGCATCGCAGGAGCGTACTCGATCGGGGAGCGCGCCGGCCGGGGCGTCTCGGCGCCGTGAGAGCGGGCTCGGGAGCTGCCGGGCGGGGCTCGGCTGCTACCCTCGATGCGTGTCTCGATCCGAGCTGTGCTCCTCACTCCTCGTGGCGATGCCCCAACTCGCCGATCCGAACTTCCGCCGGGCCGTCGTGCTCGTGGTCCACCACGATGCCGAGTCGACCTTCGGCCTCGTCCTGAATCGCGGCGTCGATCTGTCGGTCCGCGAGCTCTGCGAGAGCCTCGACTTCCAGTGGAATGGTCGTCCGGCCGAGGAGGTCGCCTGGGGGGGACCCGTCGAGTCGAATACGGGCTGGCTGCTCTTCCAGGACACCCTCGAGACCGAGATCGACGATGAAGAGGTGTCTCGTCTGGGCGACCAGCTCTGCTTCGCCGGCTCGATGGAGGTGCTGCGGCAGCTGGCTTTGCGCCCGCCGAGCGACCTCCGGATCTTCCTCGGCTATGCGGGCTGGGGCGGCGGACAGCTCGAGACGGAGCTCGCCCAGGGCGCCTGGGTCGTGGCGCCGCTCTCGCCCGAGATCGTCTTCGACGTGCCGGCGGAGGAGATGTGGGAGCACGTGCTGCGCGAGATGAACATCGATCCCGCGACCCTGATCGCGACGGCGGGCGTCCACTAGTGCGCCCGCAGCCCACGCATGACGCGACGCATTTCGAGGTCCGCTGCCCTCGCTGCGGCGTGAGCTTCCCGCCCGAGACCCGCCGCTGCCTCCATTGCGGGGGACCCACGACGCGACCGGGGTCGGATCCGGGCCGCGACTGGGTCTGGAAGGAGACCGAGACGCCGACGAGCGGCGCCTCCGAGGCGGATCGCTCCGCGCGAGAGACCGGGGAAGAGCCCTACCTCCCGCCCTTCGTCCGCGGAGAGCCGCAGGGCGCCGAGGAGATGGGAGAGGAGACGCCCTCGATGGGCCGCACCCTGCTGCGGACCTTCGGCAGCCTGATCTGGATCGTCGTGCTGATCGCGTTCACCCTGGCGCGGGATTGCGGCGGAGAGTGACGAGCCGGGCCCCGATCCGGGGAGTGCTCCATGGAGTCAGCCTCTCGCCCTTCGTCCGCAAGGTCCGCAGCGTGCTCGGGCTGAAGGGCATCGACTACGAGCTGGCGATGGTGATGCCCGGCGCGATGGATCCGGCCTTCAGGGCGCTCTCGCCGCTGGCGAAGATTCCCGTCTGGCAGGAGGAGGGCTTCACGCTGCCCGACTCCTCGGCGATCTGTGCCTATCTGGATCGGTGCGTGCCTTCGCCTGCGATCTATCCGGAGTCGCCGCGCGCCTTCGGGACCGCGCTCTTCTGGGAGGAGTACGTGGACACGCGCGGGGTCGAGACGACCTTCCCGATCTTCTTCCAGCGCATCGTGCAGGCGGCGGTCTTCGGCAATCCCTCCGACGAGGAGCAGGTCCGACGACAGATCGAGGACGTGCTGCCCGCGGTCTTCGACCAGATCGAGACGCTCTTCATCGAGCGGGACGGCGCCGATCCGCGGTCTCCCGGCATCGCGGAGCTCTCGGTCTGGAGCCTCTTCGTGAGCCTCGCGCATGCGGACGTCGAGCCCGATGCCGCGCACTGGCCGGGGCTGGCTGGCTTCGTCGCCGAGATGGGCGCCCATCCCATCCTTCGGGCGCTGGTCGAGGAGGAGCGCGCCTCCCTCGCCGCGCATCGGTCACGAGCGCCGCATTGAACGATCCGCGCGGACGCGCGACGCTGGGACCGCCACGAGCGTCTCGTGCATCGTCCAGGAGCGGAGACGCACACCGAAGAGAGAGGGGAAGCCCATGAAGGTCGAAGCCGCCATCGCCGTCGAGGCCGGGAAGCCGCTCGAGATCGACGAGATCGAGCTCGAGGGCCCGAAGGAGGGCGAGTGCCTGGTGCGCCTCGCCGCGACCGGGGTCTGCCATACGGACGCGTTCACGCTGAGCGGCGACGATCCAGAGGGGCTCTTCCCGGCCGTCCTGGGCCATGAAGGCGCCGGCATCGTCGAGGCGGTCGGACCCGGCGTGCGCTCTCTCGCGGTCGGCGACCACGTCATCCCGCTCTACACGCCCGAGTGTCGAGAGTGCAAGTTCTGCCTCTCGGGCAAGACGAATCTCTGCGGCGCGATCCGCGAGACCCAGGGTCGGGGCCTGATGCCCGACGGCACGAGCCGCATCACCTGGCGCGGCGAGAAGATCCATCACTACATGGGGACGTCGACCTTCGCGAAGGCGACGGTCGTTCCCGAGATCGCGCTGGCGAAGGTCCGCAAGGACGCGCCCCTCGACAAGGTCTGCCTGCTCGGCTGCGGCGTCACGACGGGCATCGGGGCCGTCCTGAACACCGCCAAGGTCGAGCCCGGCTCGACGGTGGCGATCATCGGCATGGGCGGCATCGGGCTCTCCGTCGTGCAGGGCGCCGTGATGGCCGGCGCGGACCGCATCATCGCGATCGACACGAATCCGAAGAAGTTCGAGCTCGCCCAGCAGCTCGGGGCGACCGACTGCGTGAACCCCAGGGAGGTCGACGATCTCGAGGCCTTCGTCATCGACGCCACCGACGGCGGCGTCGACTACTCCTTCGAGTGCATCGGCAACGTCGAGACCATGGGCACGGCGCTGCGCATCTGTCACAAGGGCTGGGGCGAGTCGATCATCATCGGCGTCGCCGGCGCCGGCCAGGAGATCCACGCCCGACCCTTCCTGCTCGTCACGGGCCGCGTCTGGCGCGGCACGGCCTTCGGCGGCACGAAGGGCCGCACCCAGCTCCCGGGCCTCGTCGACCAGTACATGAAGGGCCGCGTGAAGCTCGACGAGATGGTCACGCGCACGATGCCGCTCGAGAAGATCAACGAGGCCTTCGAGCTGATGCACGAGGGCGAGGTGATCCGGAGCGTGATCCAGTACGAGAGCTGAGCGCCCGCTCGGGCGGCAGGGCCGTAGGGCGGGGTCGGAGCAGGCCGCAATCGGAGAGAAGCTGGAGGATCGTCCAGCGGCCGGGCTGGCAGTCTGGTCCGATGGACGATGCCGCCGAGCCCGCCGCTTCCTCTGACGCCGGGAACGTCTCCGACGCTTCCGGGTCTTCCGATGATCTGCGGACCGACGCGCGGGGAGGTCGGGGGAATGCGCTGGCGCTGGCCTGCGCGGGCCATAGCGCGGCGATGGAGAGGCTGCGGGTGGCGGCTGCGCGGGTCGCTCCGCATGCGACGACGGTGCTCCTCACGGGAGAGACCGGGACGGGCAAGGGCAGGCTGGCTCGGGCGCTCCACGAGGCGAGCGGGCGCTGTCGGCGTCCTTTCGTCCATGTCGACTGTGCCGGGCTCGCGGGACCGCTGCTCGAGGCCGAGCTCTACGGCGTCGCCCGGGGCGCCTTCACCGGCGCGCACGACTCGCGGGCCGGGCGCTTCGAGGCGGCCGCGGCGGGCAGCCTCTTCCTGGACGAGATCGCCGAGCTTCCGCTCTCGGGGCAGACGAAGCTGCTGCGGGCGTTGGAAGAGGGGACCTTCGAGCGTATCGGCGAGACGCGGACGCGTCGGCTCGAGGCCCGCGTGATCGCGGCGACCCACGTCGACCTCGAGCGGGCCGTCGCCGAGGGTCGGTTCCGTGCGGATCTCTACTTCCGGCTGCGCGTGGTGGCGCTATGGGTGCCACCGCTGCGCGCGCGCGGGCCGGACCTGATGGATTGGCTCGAGCGGGCGGGCCGGCGGGCGGCGCAGCGGCTGGGGCGCCCCGTGCCGACCTTCGAGCCCGGAGCGATCGCCCTGCTGCGCCTTCACGACTGGCCCGGAAACCTGCGCGAGCTCTTCCATCTCGTCGAGGCCGCCGCCATCTGGTCCGACGGACCCATCGGCCCCGCGCTCGTGGAGCAGCTCCTGCCTCCGTCCGAGCCCCGACCGAGCGCGGAGCCGGCACCGTCCTCGACGCCGACCGCACCGATCCCGACGAGGGTGGACGAGACCGATCCGGCCGCGGGTGAGGCGGCCGAGCCGATCGGCGACCCTTCCGCCGATCGGCTGCGTCGGGAGGTCGATCGGGCCGGGGGCAATCTCTCGTTGGCCGCGCGCCGCCTCGGCATGCCTCGGAGCACGCTGCGCGCACGCCTGGGCCGCGACGATGCGGCTCGGCGCATGCGACGCCTGCGGCTGCGCTCAGCCGGGCCCGGCGGCGCCGGGTGGCAGGCGGGGGAGGGCCGAGAGCCCGCTCCAGACCAGGCGCAGGGCGACCAGCGTGAGCGTGATCCGGTAGAGCCGCGTGAAGAGGACGTCATCGATCTGGTGGAGCAGGCGCGTGCCGAGCGCGGTCCCGAGGACGGTACAGACCGCCATGCCGATCAGCAGCGGCAGCGAGTCGAGAAAGGCGAAGCCGGCGATCCCGAAGACGAGGATCTTGGCGAGATGACCCGCTGCCTGACAGGCGGCCTTGGTGCCGATCAGCTCGAAGCGGGAGAGCCCGATGCCGAGGAAGAAGGGCGCGATGAAGGGGCCGGTTGCCCCGACCAGCGGCCCGAGCCCGCCCGCGGCGGCGCCGAGCAGCGCGAAGCGGGGCCCTTCGGCGAGTCGGCGGGGATCGAAGCCGAGCAGCAGCCAGCGGCTCTGCCAGGTCGCGACGAGGACGAAGAGGCCGATCGCCAGTCGCAACGCCTCGGCCGGAGCCTCCTCGACCAGCCTCATCGCGAGCAGCCCCATCGGCACGAGCGGGAGCAGATAGGGCCAGAGCAGGTCCCGCCGCACGGCCCGGGCGTGGAAGAGCGTGCGGCTGGAGTTCGACATCAGCTGCACGACGGCATGGATCGGAATCGCGACGGCGGGCTCGAGGAAGAGCAGCATCACGGCCAGCAGCAGGATGCCGCCCGCCATGCCGAGGACGGCCGAGACGCCGGCCGTCCCCAGACTCACGGCGCAGAGCAGGACTCCGACACTCACATCGACCACCCGACTCCTACCCCCCAGGGCCCACGCGGGTCGCCGTGGTCCCTGTCCGATGGCGATCCGATTCGGAATCGACCATGATCGGGGCTATAGCATTGATCAAGGTCATCAATGCCATCAATGTTGCCGTACAGGGCGATGAGAGCGTTGCTCGATAGAGCACGGGGTGACGGGAGCCCTCGCGTGATCCGGGGCTCGATCGAGACGCGGAATCCCCCGGGCTCGAAGAGTCCGGATCGCCTGAGTCGTCCGAAGCGCCCGAAGCGGCTGGATCTTCAGAGATCGAGTGAGGAGCACCGTGTCCGAAGCCGAGATGCATCCCCCGCAGCGTACTCTGGAGCGCGAGCCGAGGGAGCGCCGCAGTGGCGCCCGCACCGAGTTCCTGAGCGCCCGGGAGGCGGCCGAGTTCCTCGACGTGAAGCTGCCCACGCTCTACGCCTATGCGAGCCGGGGGCTGATCCAGAGCGTTCCGGCCAGCCGGGGCCGATCGCGTCGCTATCGCCGGCGCGACCTGGAGCGCCTCTGCGCCCGGCGCGATGCCCGCGCCGGTCATGGTCCGGTCGCAGCGGCGGCGCTGCGCCAGGGTGAGCCGGTACTCGACAGCTCGATCACGCTGATCTCGCTCGAGGAGGGGCCGATCTACCGCGGACGCTCCGCCGTCGCGCTCGCTCGGGCGGGCCATCCCTTCGAGTCGGTCGCGGAGGGCCTCTGGTCCGGGGTGTGGGACGAGGAAGGAGCCGGAGCCGTCGACTGGCGGCCGGAGGGGCTGGGGCTGGATCTAGAGGCGCTC
>CAYXLY010000284.1:0-6211 GCA_964466005.1 uncultured Spirochaetaceae bacterium
GTGTACATCGGGTGCGATCTGCAGGAAATCGCCGTCCTCGCGCGAGAGGTTTGCCACGGATTCGACCGAGCGTTCGCCCCAGAGGATGTCGTAGGGGAAGGACGGGATCTCCGACATGTGGATGCCGGCGCAGACCACGACGCCGCCCTTGCGCACCGCCCGCAGAGCCGCCGGGACCAGAGAGCCGACCGGCGCGAAGAGGATCGCCGCATCGAGGAGCTCGGGCGGGCTCTCGTCCGAGCCGCCAGCCCAACGAGCCCCGAGGTCGCGCGCGAAGGCCTGGGCCTCCTCGTCTCCGGGTCGGGTGAAGGCCAGTACCTCGCGCTCCTCGAACCGGGCCACCTGGGCGATCAGATGCGCCGCCGCGCCGAAGCCGTAGAAGCCGATCCGCTTCGCATCCCCCGTCATCGAGAGCGCGCGCTGCCCGATCAGTCCGGCGCAGAGCAGGGGCGCCGCCTGCTCGTCCTCGTAGACCTCCGGAATCGGGAAGCAGTAGCGGGCATCCGCCACCGTCGCCTCCGCGTATCCGCCATCGATCTGGTAGCCGGTGAAGCGGGCCTCGTCGCAGAGGTTCTCCTGGCCGCGCCGGCAGGGCCCGCAGCGGCCACAGGTCCAGCCGAGCCAGGGGATCCCCACGCGCTGCCCGATCTCGAAGCCCTCGACTCCGTCGCCGAGCGCCTCGACGCGTCCGACGATCTCATGGCCAGGGACGATCGGCAGACGCGGGTCCGGAAGCTCGTCGTCGATCAGATGGAGATCCGTTCGACAGACCCCGCAGGCCGAGACGGCGACCCGGACCTGGCCGGGCTCCGGCGTCGGCCGGGGAATCTCCTCGAGGACGAGACCCCTCCCGTCTCCGTGGTATCGCATCGCCTTCATGAAGCCTCCTCCAGCCCCTTCGCAGGCGACCAGCTCAGCACGACGTCCCGGGTGCAGACGCGCGCCCAGTCGAAGTCGTCCACGCGATCGGCCGGCATGCAGCGCTCTCCCTGCGGCACGACCCCGACGAATGCAAGCAACAGACCACAGAGCTCGTCCGGCGCGTAGCGCCGCCGCAGGGCCGAGACGTCGACGGCGCCGTGCATCTTGGAGAGCTTCTCGCCTACGGACTCGAGAAGCAGGGGATGATGCCGGTAGCTCGGAGAGGGCCGGGACAGGACTCGCTGCAGACCCACCTGCAGCGTGGTGGACGGCGCGAGGTCGCGTCCCCGCACGACGCGATCGACCCCGGCCGCGGCATCGTCGACGACCGACGCGAAATGATAGGAGAAGGCGCCGTCGCGACGTCTCAGGATCGGGTCTCCGAAGAGGGCCGCCGGATCGCCCGACAGGTCGAGTCCGCTCTCGTCGAGGACCTCCACGGGCATCCGGTCCCAACGGAGCCGAAGGGCCCGCTCTTCCGTGCGCCACGTCGCCGGACCGACCCGTCGCGCGCGACACGTCCCGGGATATCGATGACTGCCATCCGGCGCGCGCCGGCCCGACGCGCGAATCCGGGCACGGCTGCAGTCGCAGGCGTACACGAGCCCTCGCCCGACGAGCTCCTCCAGCACGGCCTCGTGACGCGCGCGGGACTCGCTCTGTCGGACGATTCCATCCCACTCGAGCCCCAGCCAGGCGAGGTCGTCGACCATCGCCTCGGCGTAGCCCGGCTTCGTCCGCTCACGATCGAGATCCTCGAGCCGCAGGATCACCTCCGCGCCCCGGGAGCGGGCATCCAGCCAGCAGAGAAGCGCCGCCAGCAGGGTGCCCGGATGCGCCCGTCCGGTGGTCGAGGGCGCAAAGCGCCCCCGCCCCGACTCGCGCTCGCGCCCGCTCGGCTCGGCCTTCGATCTCATCCCGTTCCCGACCGGGTCCCGAGCCTCGGGTCGGCCGCCGTCGGATCGTCTGCGGTCGGGTCGCCCGTGTCCGGATCGCCCGCGAGCCGCGCCCGCTGGGCGCGATCGAGGACCCTTCCCCGGAACACGACGAGCTCGGGATCACGCAAGACCTCGAGGTCCCGCAGCGGATCGCCCTCGACCACCAGGAAGTCGGCCGAGCAGCCCACCGCGATGCGACCGGTCTCGCCCTCGAGGCCGAGCGCGCGGGCCGCCTCCGACGTCGCCGATCGCAGGACCTCGACCGGCTCGAGGTCCGCGAAGCGGGCGAAGGCCTTCAGCCCGTCGAGCAGGTCGGCGTGCTCGACGCCGGGGATGCCGGCGTCGGTCGAGGCGATGAAGCGCACGCCATGGGATCGCTGGAGCCGAAGACATCGCGACATGCGGCGGAAGAAGTCCGTGAGCTCGCCGGCCTCGTCCACGATGCGCCGTCCCCATCCCCCGTGCACCGTCGGTGAGACCCAGAGATCGGCGGCGGCGAGGGCGCGCATCAGGGACTCGTCGATGCGCGTGCCGAAGCCGTCGGGACCGGCGAAGGATGCGTGCTCGATCGTTCTCACTCCGGCACGCACGGCGTTCGAGATGCCCTGCGTGCCATGGCAGTGGGCGGCGACCGAGCGGCCGTGACGGGATGCGGTCTCCACGATCGCCCGAAGGCGACCGAGATCGAACTGCGCGTCGCGCGGCCGGCTCCCGGGCGTGAAGACGCCACCGGTGGCCATCACCTTGATCCAGTCGCTGCCCATCTCGACCTGCCGCTCCACGACGGAGTCGATCTCGAGCCGCGTCGAGACGCCGCCGCCCCAGAACGCGCAATGGCCATCGGGGGTCGTGAGCGGCTGCCCGCAACAGAGCAGCCTGGGCCCGCGGGCGGCTCCCGCGTCGATCCGGTCACGCAGGGCGTGCTCCCCATGCTCGCCCCCGCCGCAGTCGCGCGCCGTCGTGATCCCGGCGGCGAGCATCTGCCGGGCATGCCGCGCCCGGGTGGCCTCGCGTCGGGACCGCGGCACGGCGAGCTGCTCGGCCGGCGTGCGAAGGGCCGGGTCGAGCTCGAGATGGACGTGCGCATCGATCAGCCCGGGGATCAGGGTCCGCCCCGCGAGATCGACGACGGGCAGGTCCCCGGGCGATCCCTCTCCCGCGCCCGTGATGGCCGCGATGCGGCCCTCTCGGACGCGCAGGCGCCTCGAGAGCGGCGGGCAGACCTCGGTCGAGCCATCCCAGATCCGCACCGAATCGATCCAAAAATCCTTTGAATCCGGCATCTTGAGCAATTCCGACCACCTCGGGACCGGGTTCGGGGGCGCAGCGCCCCGTTGCGCTCGCCCCGATCTTGGGCATTCTCCGTCAGCGGCCCGTTTCATCCCAGCGGGTGACCGCCCAAAGCGCAGCAGAGTACTCCGAGCGCGCAGCCGTGCTCCGAGGACCCTCCGCTCACGCGACACGGAAGGACGCCTGAGAACATGTCGGATTCGAACGAAGTACTGGTCGTCGCCTCGAAGGTGAAGAACTACATCAAGGATAGCGGCGACATGAAGACCTCGGCGGGCGTGCTGCAGGTGCTGTCGGACCGTCTGCGGGCCATGTGCGACCAGGCCATCGAGAGCGCCCGCTCCGAGGGGCGCAAGACCGTTCTCGACCGCGACTTCAGCTAGGCGGCAGCGGCCTCGATTTCCGATCGCTCCGGAGCGGCGAGGATGCAGTCCTCGGACCGGTTCTCGCGTATGGACCCGCGGCGGCCTGGCCGGCTCGTCTGCGACCCTGCAGAGCCCGGGCGGGCCTTGCGCGCGCGAGCCGCCGGACCGCGCGACGCCTGCGCTCGGTCGACTCCCGGCGCTTGCCGAGGCATGCGCCCGGCTCGCGCTCGAGCCACGGGGCCCTTCGAGCCGAGGGCTTGAGCAGATGACGATCCAGGCGACGAGCGAGGGCGGGGCTTCGGTGCGGCTGGCCTCCCGGACCGATGTCGGTCGGGTCCGGGCCGCCAACGAGGACAGCTGCGGTGCCTTCGAGGGAGAGGGTCCTGCTCGGCTGCTCGTGGTGGCGGATGGCATGGGCGGCCACCGCGGAGGGGCCACGGCGAGCCAGACCGCGGTCGCGACGATCGGCGAGATCTTCGAGGAGGCCGGGACGGCTCGGCCCGCCGACATGCTGAGCCGGGCGATCGAGACCGCCAACGCGCGGATCTTCTCGATGGCCCAGGCGGATCCCGAGCTCGAGGGCATGGGCACGACCGTGGTCGCGTTCCTGCTCGACGACCGCCTGCGCGGCACGGTGGCCCATGTGGGCGACAGCCGCGCCTATCGCTATCGCCAGGGTCGTCTCGAGGCGCTCACCACGGATCACAGCGTGGTCGCGGAGATGCACCGTCGAGGGCTCATCTCCGCCGACGAGGCCGCCGTCCATCCCCGCCGCAACGAGATCCTGCGATCGGTCGGGGTGCTTCCCGAGGTCGAGGTCGAGACGACCTCGGCGGAGGTGGTCGCGGGCGACCGCATCCTCCTCTGCTCGGACGGACTCTCGGGCGTCCTGAGCGACGAAGAGATCGCCGCCGTCATCCAGAGCGAGCTGCCCGAGGACGCCGTCGAGACGCTGATCCGCTTGGCCAACGAGCGCGGCGGGCCCGACAACATCACCGTCCAGGTCCTCTCCGTCCCGGCCAGCGCGAGCGAAGGCGATCCCGAGGCCACCGCGCCCGTGGAGCTCTCGGAGGTGGGGGTCCAGGCGATCGAGGCGCGCCGCCGCTCGCGAATCCGGGCCCGGCGGATCGCGCTCGTGCTGGCGGCCGCGGCCCTGGCCTCGAGCGGGCTCTTCCTCGCCTGGCAGCTCGTTCACGCACCGCGGGCCGCTGCGCCGCCGGCTGCCGAGGAGGGCCTGGGGCCTCTCGAGGGCGGACCCGAGGGGCTGCGGCAGGGCATCCCGCACTGAGACCCACCGGGAGCGCCGCCGTCGGGCTCGGCCCTACTCCTTCTCGCTCGGCAGGCGCACCGCCACCGAGTCCGGCCTCCGCTCGGGATCGAAGGCGATCTCGAGAAAGCGATCCGCCACGAAGGACACCGTGTTGAAGCCGTCCACGCGCTTCAGCTCGAGGAAGTCGTCGAGCTTCGGGAAGACCTCGCGATCGGACTCGCGAATCCGATCCTGCATGGCCGTGTCGACGACGCCGGGGGCGACCGAGTAGGCGCGCAATCCGATCTCGGACTCCTCCTTCGCCACGACCTCGGTCAATCGCTCGACGCCGGCCTTCCCCGCGCAATAGGCGCCCCAGCCTTCATAGGCGTTCCAGGCCGCGCCCGAGGAGACGTTGATCAGCACGCCGCCCCTTCCGAGCCGACGAAGATGGTTCACGTAGCAGCGGGTGCCGAGGAAGACGCCGACGAGATTCACGTCGAGATGCTCGCGGAAGGCCTCGAGAGAGGTCTCGCGTACGGGAGCGATCGGATCGAGCACGCCGGCATTGTTGACCCAGAGATCGATCGCGCCGAACCGGGACTCCGCCTCGGCGACGAGCGCCTCCATCGCGTCCTCGTCGCGGACGTCGACCCGCCGGGCCAGGACGCGCTCGCCGTCGTCCAGGGCGGGCTCGGATCGCGAGCAGAGCACCAATCTCATGCCCGCCTTCGAGAAGGCCTCGGCCAGACCGGCTCCGATTCCGCGACTCGCCCCGGTGACGAGGGCGACCTTGCTCTCGGTGGCTTCCCTCTTCATGCCTGTCATGCCTGCATCCTCCCTTCCTCGGGCTCTCCCGCTCCGATCTCTCGATGGCTCTCGCTGGCCGCCCCGGATCCCCTGCCCCGCGTCAGGAGGCGCTCGAGGTCCGCGCCCGAAGGCTCCTGGAAGACGCGCAGTCCGAACTCGGGCACCATCGCCAGGACCCGATCGAAGAGATCGGCCTGGATGTCCTCGTAGAGAGCCCAGGCCGTCTCGCGAGCGAAGCAGTAGATCTCGATCGGCACGCCCTTCGGGCTCGGATCGAGCTGCCGGACGATCATCGTGTAGCCCGTCTGATGGATCCGCGGGTGGGTCCTCAACGTGGCCGCGATCCAGGCCCGGAACGTACCGAGGTTCGTCAGTCGGCGCAGATCGGCTCGAATGGACGGATCGAGTCCGGGGGCGGTATTGGCCTCGGTGAGCTCGCGGCGCTTGCCCCGGATGTATTCGCGCAGCAGCGACCAGGCCTCGAATCGCTCGATCTCGGCGTCGGTGAGGAAACGGACGCTTCGCAGATCGATCGACACGGCGCGCTTGATCCGGCGTCCCCCCGAGAGCGACATACCGCGCCAGTTCCGGAAGGAGTCCGAGATCAGTCGGTGCGTCGGAATCGTCGTGATGGTCTT
>CAYXLY010000285.1:0-6198 GCA_964466005.1 uncultured Spirochaetaceae bacterium
GGCATGCCCCAGGCGATCCAGATCGGCGCGATCACGGCTCTTCGGGGGCCCCAGGACTGCGTCGCGGAGAACTGCGCGGTCTACAAGGAGCGACGAGACGCGCTGATCGAGGGGCTCGCACAGCCTGGCGAGGGCTGCTGGAAGATCGAGAAGCCGTTGGCGACGATGTTCGTCTGGGCCCCGATCCCGGAGCCCTTCCGGGAGCTGGGATCGCTCGAGTTCTCGAAGCGACTCCTGAGGGAGGCGGGCGTGGCCGTCTCGCCGGGCATCGGCTTCGGTGAGGCGGGGGAGGGATTCGTCCGCTTCGCGCTGGTCGAGAACAAGCATCGGATCCGGCAGGCGGTCCGGGGCATCCGGCGCTTCCTGCGAGAGTCTCGGGTCTGACTCCAGGACGGGGAGGCGCCAGGGCGGGGAGGCGATGCCGGCAGGGTGGGGCGCTCAGGGCCGGCCCTTCGAAGGCCGGATCCTCGAAGCGGAGGCGGGCGGTCCCGAGGCGGCTCGGATGTGGACCGTCGGAGAGGCCGCGGCCGACCGCCCCGGGCCTGAGTTCCGGGAGACGCGAGCTCCGGGAGCCGGATCCGGGAGAGACGATTCCAGGAGCGGATCGGGGATCAAGGACCGAAGCCAGGCCAGGCCAGGACCAGAGCAGGGCCGGAGCGGAATCGAGAGGAGGACGAGGGCGACATGAGCGGGGAAGCGAGCGGGGACGGAGTGCGTGGAGGCGTCGGCGTCGGCTTGATCGGGTTCGGGACGATCGGCACCGGCGTCGCGAAGGTGCTCCAGCAGAACGCCTCGGTGATCGAGGAGCGTCTGGGATTTCCGCTGCGACTGATCCGGATCGCGGACCTCGATCTCGAGACGGATCGAGGCGTGGATCTCGGCGACATCGAGCTCGACGCGGATGCCTCGGCGCTGATCGCCGACCCGCGGATCGACATCGTCGTCGAGCTGATCGGCGGCTACGACGTCCCCCGTAAGCTGATCCTGGAGGCCCTGGCGGCCGGCAAGCACGTGGTGACCGCCAACAAGGCCTTGCTGGCGCTGCACGGCCGCGAGATCTTCGGTGCGGCGGCGGAAGCGGGCCTCGACATCGCGTTCGAGGCCGCCGTGGGCGGGGGGATTCCGATCCTGCGATCCCTCCGGGAGGGACTGGCGGCGAACCGGATCGAGACCGTTCTCGGGATCCTGAACGGGACGACGAACTACGTCCTGACCGAGATGGAGTCGACCGGAGAAGCCTTCGAGATCGTCCTGAAGCGCGCCCAGGACCTCGGCTATGCGGAGTCGGATCCGACCTTCGACGTCGAGGGGATCGATGCGGCACACAAGCTCGCGCTTCTCACGACGATGGCCTTCGGGGCAGAGCTGACCTTCGAGGACATCCCGACCGAGGGGATCCGAGGCCTGCTTCCCCTCGACTTCGAGCTCGCGAAGGACTTCGGCTATCGCATCAAGCTGCTCGGGATCGCCAAATGTCATGCCGGTCCGGATGGCCACGATCGGATCGAGGCGCGCGTGCAGCCCACCATGATCCCGGCGACGAGCCTGCTGGCCAAGGTCGACGGGGCGATGAACGCGGTCGAGGTCCAGGGCAACGCGGTCGGCCCGACGCTCTACTACGGGGCCGGGGCGGGAGAGATGCCGACCGCCAGCGCCGTCGTCGCGGATCTGATGGAGATCGCCCGCGAGATCGAGCGCAGCGGCTCCGGTCCGGTCGCGCCCCTCTCCTACCTGCCCGAGCACATCGCACCGAAGCCCTTCGTCCCCGCCGACGAGCTCTCGGGTCGCGCCTACCTCCGGCTGACGGCCGTGGACCAGCCGGGCGTGCTGAGCCTGCTCATGGGCGCTTTCGGCGACGAAGGCATCGGCATCGCCTCGGTCGTCCAACGGATCGAGGAGGCGACGGTCTCCGGAACGGTTCCGGTCATCGTGCTGACCCATCGCACGAGCGAGGCCGCCCTGCAGCGTGCGCTCGGGCGCATCGCGCAGCTCTCGGAGGTGACGGAGCCGCCCCGTCTGATCCGGATCGAGGAGGAGGTCTGACCGTGGCGTCATCCAAGCCTCGGCCGCGCGCCTGGCTCCAGAGCCTGCATCATCCCGAAGAGCGATACGGGCTCGAAGAGGTCCGCTACACGGACCATGAAGGCGGGCTGCTCCAGGTCGTGCACGACATGGAGGCGCTCGCCCGGACGAGCGGCGAGGAGTGGAAGGATCTGTTCGAGCTCCGCGCCCGGCGCAACGACTGGCCCTATGGATCGGGCGTCTGGGGCAAGAAGGAGTGGGTGCTGCCGGACATCGACGACGAGAACGTGGTCTCGATGTACGAGGGGCATACGAACCGGTTCTGGGCGGAGCGCTACGGACGCCAGACCGGTCTCGAAGAGCTCTGGCTGAAGCTCTGCGGCAACTCGCACACGGGCTCCTTCAAGGACCTGGGCATGACGGTGCTGGTGTCCCAGGTGAAGCAGATGATCGCGAAGGGCGTCGAGATCCCGGCCGTGGCCTGCGCCTCCACGGGAGACACCTCGGCGGCCCTCTCGGCGTACGCCGCGGCGGCCGGAATTCCCGCGATCGTCTTCCTACCCCGTGGCAAGATCTCGATGGCCCAGCTGATCCAGCCCGTCGCCAACGGCGCGATCGTCTTCGCCCTCGACACCGACTTCGACGGCTGCATGGAGATCGTGAAGAAGGTCTCGGAGCGGGACTCGGTCTATCTGGCGAACTCGATGAACAGCCTCCGGATCGAAGGGCAGAAGACCGTCGGCATCGAGATCGTCCAACAGCTCGATTGGAACGTGCCCGACTGGGTCGTGATCCCGGGCGGAAACCTGGGCAACGTCTCGGCCCTGGCCAAGGGCTTCGACATGCTCTTCGAGCTGGGCATGATCTCCCGCAGACCCCGGATCTGCGTGGGACAGGCCGAGGCCGCCAACCCGCTCTACCTGGCCTATCAGCGTGATTTCGAGGTCTTCGAGCCGATCGCGGCCCGCAAGACCGTCGCCTCCGCGATCCAGATCGGAAATCCCGTCTCGTACGAGAAGGCCGTCGATGCGCTCCGTCGCTACGACGGCGTGGTCGAGCAGGCGACCGAGTCGGAGATCATGGAGGCTTGCGCGGCAGCGGACCGCACCGGCCTCTTCAACTGCCCGCATACGGGCGTGGCCCTGGTCGCGCTCCGGAAGCTCCAGGAGCGCGGCCTGGTGCGCGGCGACGATCGAGTGGTCGTGATCTCGACGGCGCACGGCCTGAAGTTCGTGGATTCGAAGCTCGACTATCACGCGATGAAGCTCGAGGGCATCGTGTCGGAGCATCCCAATCCGCCGATCGAGCTGGCGGCCGACTACGATGCCGTCCGGGAGCGCATGCTCCGGGAGATCGAGGTGAGGTTCGACCGCTGATGTTCACTGGAATCGTCGAACATGTCGGCCGGGTCGAAGCCCTCGAGGTCGAGCGGGATCTCGCGCGACTGCGGATCGACGCCGGGCCGATCGTGGAGGGGGTCGGGATCGGCGACAGCATCGCCGTCTGCGGAGCTTGCCTGACCGTGACCCGGATCGACGGAAGGCAGCTGGTCTTCGAGGCGATTCCCGAGACGATGGAGCGGACCCGTCTGGGAAGACTGCGGGTGGGAGAGGGCGTGAACCTCGAGCGCGCGCTCGCCGCGGGCGGCCGCCTGGACGGCCACGTCGTCCAGGGACACGTCGATGGCCTGGGCCGCGTCCGACGCTTCGATCGATCGGGGAACGACGTCGAGCTGCATGTCCGCTGCGAGCCGGAGCTGGCCTCGCAGCTGGTGGACAAGGGGTCGGTCACGATCGACGGCGTGTCGCTGACGGTGGTGGCGGTCGTCCAGGACGGCTTCCACGTCGCGCTGATTCCTCATACGCTCGACAGGACGACCCTCTCCGAGCTCGAGGTCGACGACCCCGTCCACCTCGAGGTCGACGTCTTCGGCAAATACGTCAAGCAGTACCTGGACCGCATCCTGCCGGGCCTGGCGAGGCAGCTGCGAGACGCGAGCGACGATGCAGAGTAGTCGCATCGGCGCGGGGGCTCGTGCGGCCGCGTGTCTCGGGCTCGCGGTGCTCGTCTCGATGGTGTCCGGAGCCGGAGCCGCAGCCGAGGTCGCAGTCGAGGAGGTCGGAGGCTGGCAGGAGACCCTGGATCGGGTCGCGCCGGCGGTCGTGGTCCTTCGCGTCAGCTCTCCCCGGGCCTTCGACGACGGCACGCCCGGAACCAGCACCGCGACCGGCTTCGTCGTCGATGCCGAAGAGGGACTGATCCTCACCAACCGGCATGTGGTGACGGCGGGCCCCGTCGTGGCGGAGGCCGTCTTCCAGAACAACGAAGAGGTCGACGTTCGGGCGATCTATCGCGATCCGGTCCACGACTTCGGGATCTTCCGCTACGACCCTGCAAGAGTGCGCTTCATGGAGTCGGGAGAGCTCGAGCTCGCCCCGGAGCGGGCGCGCGTCGGCACCGAGATCCGGGTCGTCGGCAACGACGCGGGAGAGAAGCTCTCGATCCTTCAGGGCACGATCGCCCGTCTCGACCGCGATGCGCCGAGCTATGGCAACACCGGCTTCAACGACTTCAACACCTTCTACATCCAGGCCGCTTCGGGCACTTCGGGAGGCTCCTCGGGCTCACCGGTCATCGACCTCAGTGGCCGGGTGGTCGCGCTGAACGCCGGAGGCAAGCGGATGGCGGCCTCGAGCTTCTATCTGCCGCTCGAGCGGGTGAAGCGGGCGCTCGAGCGGATCCGGGCCGGAGAGCCGGTCCCGCGCGGTACGGTGCAGGTCGTCTTCGGTCATCAGCCCTTCGACGAGGTCCGGCGGCTCGGCTTGCGATCCGAGACCGAGGCCGAGGTCCGCTCGACCTTTCCGGAGGGAACGGGGATGATCGTCGTTCGGGAGGTCGTTCCCGACGGACCTGCGGACGGCAAGCTCAGGGTGGGCGACGTGATCGTCCGGGTCGACGGCGCTCCTGTCCAATCGTTCCTGCCCATCGAGGCGACGCTCGACGACTCCGTGGGCGAGAGCGTCGTCTTCGCGCTCGAACGGGGGGGAGAGCCGCGGACAGTCGAGATTCCGGTCGCCGATCTCCACGCCTCGAGCCCCTCGACCTATCTGGAGTACGGAGGGGGCGTCTTGAATCCGCTCTCCTACCATCAGGCTCGGAATGCGTCGGTGCCCGTCGGGGGCGTCTACGTCGCCAGCTCGGGCTATGCGCTCGGCCGGGCGGGGGTGCCCCGCCGTGCCGTGATCACGGAGATCGCCGGCGAACCGACGCCCTCGCTCGACCGTTTCCAGGAGATCCTCTCCCGGCAGCCCCACGACGCGCGGCTCCCCGTCCGCTTCTTCCTCTTGAGCCAGCCGAAGGCGGAGCAGATCGCCGTCCTGCGCAACGATCGTCGCTGGTTCTCGATGCGTCGCTGTCATCGCGACGACGCGACCGGACGTTGGCCGTGTCGGGCGCTCCCCCCGCCGCCGCCCGTCGAAGAGCCGAAGGCAGGAGAGACGAGCTTCGACGTGGAAGGCGCCTGGGCGGTTCGTCGGATCGCGCCCTCTCTCGTGATGGTGGAGTGCTCGATTCCCTATCGCCTCGACGGCGTCCACGGGGACCGCTTCCATGGCGCGGGGCTCATCGTGGACGCGGAGCGCGGACTCGTCGTCGTCGATCGCGAGACCGTCCCCGTCGCGCTGGCCGACCTGACGTTGACCTTCAGCGGCTCGCTCGAGGTTCCCGGAGAGCTCGTGTATCTCCATCCGGAGCACAACCTCGCGGTGGTCCGCTACGACCCCGACCTGATCGGAGACACGCCGGCTCACGCCGCTCGGATTCGCGACGTCGACCTCGACGTGGGAGATCCCGTCTGGATGGTGGGGCTGACGGCGACCGAGCGCGTGGCCTCGAGGCGGACGCGGGTCGCGCGACGGGAGCCGATGCAGCTGCCGCTGACGCATCCCCCGCGCTTCCGGGAGCGCAACGTCGAGGTCGCGACCCTCGAGGATGCAGCGCAATCGGTCGGTGGCGTCCTCACCGATCGCCTGGGTCGGGTGGTCGCCCTCTGGGCCTCTTTCAGCGCGGCGAGCGGCGGACCGGCCGAGGGGTTCTTCGGGGGGGTCCCCGGACGTCATCTGCTCCGGATGATCGAGCCTCTGCGCAAGGGAGAGTCGGTCGAATGGCACTCCCTCG
>CAYXLY010000286.1:0-6191 GCA_964466005.1 uncultured Spirochaetaceae bacterium
GCGTCCGACGTGATCCACGATCGTGAGCTGACCGAGCGGAGCGATCTCGGCCGTCTTGTACTGCTTGCCCTGGACCTCGAGCGGCCCCTGATACATGCCGTGGCGCCAGTCGGGCTCGAGCGGCGTGTATCCCGTGCCCAGCGCGATGAAGGCATGACACAGCGGCTCGCAGCGGATCTCGAGCGGGCCCGACGGGGCGTCGGGGAAGCGAAGCGTGGAGCCCTTCATCATCCGCGTGCCGGGCTCGAGCTCGTGGTCGTATTGGACGAGTCCCAGGTTCTCGATCGGCTTCGTCGGATCACTCCAGATCCGCCGCGCGTCATAGAGCGCGATCGTGCCGTCGTTCTCCTCGTTCAGGATGTAGAGGATCGTGTGGTCGGCGAACTGCATCGGGAAGTAGTTCCACATCCCCGACATCGAGCCGGGTCCTCCGGCATGGATCCCCTCCGGCTCGGGCTCGCCATGCGGACGCACGCCCCAGGACCGATCCCGCGTGCCCCACCAGCGATCGGGCGTCACGTCGAAGGTCTCGCCTCCGACCTCGAGGCGCCCCTCCCAGCAGCCGGTCTGCGCGAAGCGGGAGGTATTGAAGAAGACGCGGCCGTGCCGGCGGAGGAATTGCGGCTCCTCCTCGACTGCCGGAATCGAGCCGCGCCAACGGAGGTCCGCGGCGATGCCATGTCCGGTCTCCTCGAGGATGAAGCGGAGCTCCTCGAGGGGCTTGATGACCTCGATCCGGAAGGGGCCGACGCTCGTGTCCATGCGATCGCCCAGCTCTCGCGAGGCGCGGACGACGCGATAGTCCTCCCCCCGTTGGACACAGGCGAAGGCGTCCTGCACGGCGAGGTTCGGGTACTGCCCCATCCCCATCACCATGAAGAGCTCGTCGCTCGATCCGTGCAGGTTGAAGTAGTAGCGGTCGTAGAAGTTGCGATCGCTCGTCTGGACGAAGCGCACGGGCTCGTGGGTCTGGTGGATCGGAAAGTCGTCCCAGCTCGAAATCATCTCAAGGCTCCTCGGATCGGGGTCTGTCGTCGCCTGATCGATTCGCAGCCGCGCGGTCGATCGAGCGTCGATGGGCGGGGGAGGGTAGAGAGGGATGAGCCTGCCTGCCCGTCGCCTCGAAGTGCGCCGCCCCCGAAGGCCGCTGCGTGAAGTGCGGGCGAGGTCGGGGTGGGCTGACTTTCGCCGACGATCAGCAGCGAGCCCCCGTCCACTCGGCTCATGGGCATACGGATTGCAGAATCTGGGCTCTGACAGTCTGACCGTTCATTTCATCCGTCCGCCGGCGCGCACGCGGCGATGCCGACCTGCCGAGACGGGACACAGCGGGACACGGTGCACGCCACCGGGACGGGTGGGAGCGGGGGGATGGGCAACGCGGGCGAGAGGGCGACGACGTCCACGACGCCCGCCATGACGACGAGAGAGACTTCGGGAGCGAGTGAATGCAAGACTCGGAAGGTCTGAAGGAAGCGCAGCCAAGATGACGCCACCGCCCGATCGGCTGGATCCGTCGGAGGGCTCCTCTGCGGGGAGTGGGGCCGGAGGGGCCGCGAAGGACTCCTCCCACAAGTCCTATGCGACGATCCTGAACCAGGAGATCCGAGAGGGCGTCGACGAGCTCGAGCGTCCGACGCGCGGGCTGCTCCTCTCCGGCTTCTCGGCCGGTCTCGACATCGGCTTCAGCGTGCTGGCCATCGGCGTGCTGGGCACGCTCCTCGATGCCGACATCTCGGACCTCGCGCGCGCCTTGATCCTGGCGAATGCCTATGCCCTGGGCTTCATCCTGGTGATCTTTGGCCGGTCGGAGCTCTTCACGGAGCATACGACCCTGGCCGTGCTGCCCCTGCTCGACGGGCGCACGACGGCTGCCCGGGTCGGCCGCGCCTGGTGCCTCATCTATTGCGGGAACATGGTCGGGGTGAGCGTCTTCTCCCTGATCCTCGCGTGGACCGGTCCGGCTCTGGGCTCCATCGAGGCGAGCGTGCTCGAGGTGGTCGCTCATCATCTCCTGGACCACTCCTGGTGGGTGATCCTCCTGAGCGCGACCGTGGCGGGCTGGCTGATGGGACTCGTCTCCTGGCTGGTGACCGCGGGGCGGGACACGACGAGCCAGATCCTCTTCGTCTGGCTCGTCACGGGGCTGATCGGTCTGGCGGGTCTGCATCATTGCATCCTCGGGACCGGCGAGGTGCTGTCGGCCCTCTTCATGGGCGCTGCGCTCCCCCTCGGCGCCATGACGCATTTCATCGTGTTCACGACGCTCGGAAACGTCGTGGGCGGCTTCTTCTTCGTAGCCGTCGTCAAGTACGGACATGCGAGCGTCGTCCGGCCCGGCCTGCGCGATCCCATGCGCTGGCACGAGTTCGACGAGAACGGTCGGAGCGCGAACGAGCGAGACGAGCGAGACGAGCGCTGAACGGGTATCGGATCTACCGGACGAAGCCGGCGCCCGTCACCATGGGGAGGTCGGCGTAGGTTCGGATGCCGGGGGGCGCCTCGCAGACGGCGGGAATCAGATTCACCGCGGGCAGGGACGTGATGATCATGCCGAGCTCCATGAAGTCCGCGAAGCTCCGGGCCTCGAAGTCGGCCGGCGGTCGGATCTCGAGCCGGGTCTTCACGCAGGGACGCCCCTCGACCTCGACCAGATAGCCGTGCTCGAGAGGCCAGTCGGGCTCGAGAGACTGCCCCTTGCGCCAACGGACCTGGAGATCGATCACCGTTCGCCCTGCGCGCCGTCCCTGCCAGCTCGCTTCGATGCCCGCGACGCAGCCTTCCTCGATCGTCATGTAGCCGAGCTCGAGCTTCTCCGTGGCGACGGCATGGCCCGACTCGCAGGCCACCTCGTCGATCTCCACCTCGAGCGCGTCCGCCATCATGAGGACGGCGTCGCCGAAGACCGCCGTTCCGTCGCGCACCCTGTCGGGCAGCTCGGGGTCGGTCGGTCGGAGGCCGAATCCGATCGGAAGCTCGGTCTCGGGCGAGGCATAGCCCGTCGAGTCGACGGACTCCAGAACCCGGATCGAATCGATCCGGTCGCAGATCCCGGCGCTGATCAGCCCCAGGAGATTCGCGAAGCCCGGGTTCATCCCCGAGCCGACGAGGGAGCTCTGGCCCCGCTGGCAGGCGTCCTCGAGACGCCGCCGCGCCTCCGGGCCGAAGGCATGGCCGGTGATGAAGGCGGCGGTCGCCGTCACGTTGACGCCGGACTCGAGGATGCGGACGAGCTCGTCGACGTCCGGCCACATCGGGTTGTAGACGACGCAGTCGGGATCGAGCGCGAGCAACGCATCGACGTCGCGGGTGGCCGCGAGGCCGATCGGAGCGATGCCGGCGAGCTCGCCGACGTCGCGCCCCTCCTTCTCCTCGCTCCAGACATAGCAGCCGACGAGCTCGAATTTCGGGTTCTCGACCAGGGCCTGGATCGATCGTCGTCCGACGTTGCCCGTGGTCCATTGCACGACGCGATGGCTCATCGATCTTCCTTCCGTTCGGCTCGCCCCGACTCGGCTCGCCCCGACGTCCGGGTCGGGGCTTCGCTACGCTAATCGACGCGATCCGCCGACTCAACGACCGGACCGTCGACCGTCCAGGGCCGCCGTTCCGGGCGAGGCCGTCTCCGGCGCGTCGTCCGGGCCGACGGTCCCAGTCGGGCCCGGTCCGGCCATAGCGGTCTCGGACGGCTCGCCTCGGGCCCGGACGGGCGCAGGAGGAAGGGGTGACGGGAGCCATGGATCCGGGGAGCGCATGGCCGCTCGAGGGCCTTCGGGTGGTCGAGCTGGCGACGGGCATCGAGGGGCCCTATGCCGGCAAGATGCTCTGCGACGCGGGCGCCGAGGTCGTGAAGCTGGAGCCCGCCGGCGGTGATCCGCTCCGTCGCTTCACGGCGTGTGGCCGAGCGCCGGCCCCGGACGAGGACGCGGCGCTCTTCTGCTACCTGAACGCCTCGAAGCGAAGCGCCGCGCTGGACCTCGAGGATCGGTCGGATCGCCGGCTCGCTCTCGAGCTGGCCGCGACCTCGGACATCTGGATCGAGAGCTTCGGTCCGGGAGGGCTCGAGGCCCGAGGCCTGTCGCTCGAGTCGCTGCGCGAGGCGAATCCTGCGCTCACCGTGGTCTCCATCTCGCCGTGGGGATTGACGGGACCCTGGTGCGAGCGGCCCGCCACGGAGTTCACGTTGCAGGCGGTCTGCGGCTCCTCGATCCGCCGCGGCCTGCCGGGCCGACCCCCCGTGGCGGCCGGAGGGCAGCTGGGCCGCTTCGCGACCGGCGCCTATGCAGGGGCCGGCGCCCTGGCCGCCTGGCTGGCCGCGCGGCGGACCGGATCAGGGCAGCATCTCGACGTGTCGCTCTTCGAGGGCATCGTCACCGTCCTCACGACCTTCTTCGGCCTGCGTGGACACTGGATCCAGGAGCCGCTCGCACCCGCCGCCGAAGCTCCGTCGATCGAGCCGGCGAAGGACGGCTGGGTGGGCGTCTGCACCTATACGGCTCAGCAATGGCATGATTTCTGTGCGTTGATCGAGCGTCCCGACCTGACCGAGGACGAGAGATTCCTCCACAGTGCGCATCGATTCGCCAGTCGCGATCTGCTCCAGAAGGCCATTCACGGCTGGACTCGTCAGCGCACCGTGTCGGAGATCGTCGAGCTGGCCAGCCTGCTGCGGGTCCCGAGCGCTCCCGTCCTGGATGCGGCGGGCGTGCTCTCCTGCGATCACTTCGAGGCCAGGGGGATCTTCGTCGACAATCCCCACGGATTCCGTCAGCCGCGCGTGCCCTATCAGCTCGGCCTCGGGACGCTGCGACCGGTCGGCCCGGCGCCCACGCTGGGACAGCATACGGAGGCGATCCGCGCGGAGGTCGAGGCGGGAGCCCCGCGAATCGCGTCCCCGGGCGCCGCGTCCGCAGAGGAGGCTCGGGACCCGGCGCTCCCCTTCGCGGGCCTGCGCATCGTGGATCTCACCGCATTCTGGGCGGGCCCCGTCGTGACGGGCTTCTTCGCCGACCTCGGCGCGGATGTCGTGAAGATCGAGTCGATCCGGCGCCCGGACGGCATGCGCTTCGTCGGTGCGACCGGAAACCAGCCGATCTGGGAGTGGTCCGAGGTCTTCCACGGCGTGAATCCCGGCAAGCGCTCGGTCACGCTCGATCTCGACACGGAGGAGGGCAAGGGCCTGCTGATGCGGCTGCTCGAGAGCGCCGACGTCCTGGCGGAGAACGCCTCGGCACGGGTGCTCGACAACTTCGGGCTCTCTTTCGACACGCTCCACGCCCTCAATCCGGGTCTCATCCTGCTGCGGATGCCGGCCTGGGGCCTCGAAGGGCCCTGGCGGGATCGACCGGGCTTTGCGGCGAACATCGAGCAGGCGGCCGGCATCGCCTCCGTGACGGGCTATCCGGACCTGCCCTTCGTACCCCAGTGCTGCGATCCGATCGGGGGGATTCATGCCGCCTTCGGGCTGATGGCGGCGCTCGAGGTGCGGCGCCGGACGGGCCGGGGTCAGCAGGTCGAGTGCTCGCTCGTCGAGCCCGCCCTGAACGTGGCGGCGCAGCAGACGCTCGAGTGGCAGGTCCATGGAGAGAGCCTCGCCCGCGACGGGAATCGCGGCCCGACCGCGGCGCCGCAGGGACTCCATCGCTGTCTGCCTGGGAGCGACCCGGCCGAGCCGGAGTGGCTGGCGCTGGCCGTCGAGAACGACGCGCAGTGGAGGGGCTTGCGTCGCGCGCTGGGCGATCCCGCCTGGGCCCGGGCTCCGGAGCTCACCGACGCGGCGGGACGTCGCGAGGCTCAGGACACCCTCGACGAGCAGATCGGGCTCTGGTGCGCTGGTCGGCGTGCCGCCGAGGCGGAGGCGGTCCTCCTCGCCGAGGGCGTGCCGGCCGCCGCGGCCGTGAATGCGCATTTTCTGATCCCGAATCCGCAGATCCGGAGCCGGGGCTTCTTCCAGACGCTGGATCATCCGGTGACGGGCCCGACGCCCTATCCCAACCTCCCGATCCGCTTCTCCGGCCTCGGCCCCGGACTCCACCGCTCGCCTCCGCCCACGATGGGCCAGCACAACGAGGAGGTGCTCGGCGGCGAGCTGGGGCTCACGCGCGAGGCGCTCGACGCGCTGAGGGAGAAGAAGATCATCGGAGAGGCGCCCGACTTCTGACAGCCTGCGGCGTGCGCGCCTGCGAGGCCGG
>CAYXLY010000287.1:0-6176 GCA_964466005.1 uncultured Spirochaetaceae bacterium
CGCCGTCGGCGTCTTGGTCGGCACCATGTGGACGCTCCGCGCGGCGCGCCGTCGCGAGATCGACCCCGACGCAATTCTCGATCTGGCGCCATGGCTGGTGGTCGCCGGCATCCTCGGTGCGCGGCTCGTCTACGTGCTCACCAACGGCGACCACGTCCCGATCGAGCAGGCCTGGTATCTCGACGGGTCGAAGGTGAACCGCTTCGTCGAGTACCGGGAGAAGTTCGAGATCGTGCCCCCCTTCGGCGTCGAGATGATCCATGCCATGGCCTTCACGGAGGAGCCTCCGCGTCTGGTGACGCGTCCGACCCGGATCGAGGGCCAGGCCTATCATGTGGTGGCCGAGGGCGCGGAGCAGGTCGTGCGCCATCGGGGCATCGCCCGCCGCCGCCGTCAGCAGCTGGCCGAGCAGACCCTGCAGATGACCACCCTGCGGCGGCGCGAGCCCTAGCCACCCACGCTGCCCGACGGCCGCGCCGAACGATGCGTCGAGATGTCCCCATTGAGACCGCAGACTCGGTTATGCTGGTCGCGAGCCGGCTCGAGAGGCTCCGGTCGGGCGGGGATCCGCGAGGGGAGCTCGGCGGGTCGGCCCGACCGCGATCCGACGCTGGCGGCGACGGACGGCGGAATGGCGCCGCTCTGAGCGACAACGCGCTTCGGAGCTCAGTCGGCAAGCGACGGCGACCCGGAATGGCTGGATCGCTCACGCTGCGCACGGCGACTGCGCGGGCTTGATCGCTCGGTTGGAGAGCGTTCCTCCAGCCGACGCTCCTACGCCTTCGGCTTCCGGAACGGGTTCGGGTACACGACCGCCTCCTTGAAGGCCGTCTCCATCTCCTCGAAGGCCTGGTCGAGGTCCCAGACGCCCGGGGTCGTCACCTCGCGCTCGATGGCGGGGCTGTTGAAGAGGCCGATGCGGCCGTTGCCCGCCTGGAGGATGCGGCCGTTCATCCATCCGCTCTGCTCACTGGCGAGCCAGACGACCGGCGGGACGACGTTCTTCGTCGAGATCTTCTCGTTGTCGGGGCTGTAGTTCATGACGGTCGCCTTGCCTTCGAGGCTGGCGGTCATGCGGGTGTAGGCGACCGGGGCGATGCAGTTGCTGGTCACGCCGTAGCCGGCGAGGGCGCTCGCGCAGCTGTTGGAGAGGCCGACGATGCCCATCTTGGCCGCGGCGTAGTTCGGCTGGGTGGGCGATCCGAAGATCCCCGAGCCCGAGATGAAGTGGATCAGCCGGTACTCGCCGCCGCGATGCTCGCGCCAGTGGACCGAGGCGTGGCGGGTCGTGTTGAAGGTGCCCTTCAGATGGACGGCGATCACCGAGTCCCACTGTCGCTCGTCCATCTTGAAGATCATGCCGTCGCGGATGATGCCGGCCACGTTCACGACGATGTCGAGCTTCCCGAACTCCTCGATGGCCTGGCCGATCAGGGCTCCGGTCGCCTCGAAGTCGGTGACGTCGCAGTTGTTCGAGACGGCCTGGCCACCGGCCTTGCGGATCTCCTCGGCGACCTCGTCGGCGGGCGTGCCTTCGGTCGCGCTTCCGTCCATGCTCGCCCCGAGATCGTTCACCACGACCGAGGCGCCCTCGGCGGCGAAGGTCCGGGCGACCTCGGCGCCGATGCCGCGGCCGGCTCCCGTGATGACTGCGACGCGTCCCTCGAGCTTGCCCATCTCCAGCTCTCCCCTTCCTTCTCTCTCCGGTCTCTCGTCTCTGTCTTCTTCTTCGCCCGCGCCGCGCAGCGCCTCGGCCCCGATCGGCGGGGCCGTCGGCGGGGCCGGGCGGGATCTTACCGAGTCTGTCGTGCCGCGCTGCCCCGGATGCGGTCCGGGATGCCGGGCGCCGCGCCGGGCCCCTTCGGACGAGCTGTGGCCGGGTGGCGCTCCGGTGGCCCCCCGGTGGCGCCAGGGCGGCGGCCGGGCCCGAGCGGCTCAGCGGCGGTCGAGCAGGAGCGAGGCCTGGGCTCGACCGATCGGTCCCTCGAGGTCGAAGAGCTCGGCCGACGAGGCGCCGACCCCATCGGCCGCGCGCAGCGTGATGCCCCGCATGCCGATCCAGTCCGAGCGCGGCTCGCGCAGCACGTGGATGCTCAGGTCGGGATTGATGGAGGTATAGCGGGTGTAGTCGAGGACGTTCCCCGTTCCGCTCGCGAAGTCCGCGATCGCCGCGAGCTGCACGATCGGCGCCGTCGGCTCGTCCTCCATCAAGCGGCAGCGCAGCCGCGACCAGACGTGGGCCGGGAGCCCGCTCTCCGTCGGGCGGTCGACCTGGATGTCCACCGCCCGGATGAAGCCGGGGACCCGCTCGAGGCCCATCTCGGGCCGGTGGGGCACGATCGTCTCGGGCTTCGGCCCGATCTCCGGGACATGCTCGGCGCCCGCGGCGAGCTCCGCCAGCGACTCGTCCATCCGGACGCGCAGACCCGTGGCGCGAGCGACCTGCGTCGCGCCGTCGAAGAGATCGGCCTCGACGCTCTGGATGCGCTTGCCCGCTCGCGTCGTGCGGGTCTCGATACGGAGCGGACGCAGCGGAACGCCGCGGAACATCTCGATCGTGATGCGCACGAGCCGCATCGGGACCGGCGACTCGATCCGATCCAGGGCGCGGGTGAGCAGCCCGGAGACCGCGCCACCGTGCTGGTGATCGGGATTCCAGGGGCCGCCGGAGAGCGGCGAGGGCAGGATGCGAGTCCCCTCCGACGTCTGCTGCATGCGGAAGATCGCCTCGTCGGGGCCGGCCTTCTCGCTCACGCTCTCGCTCCCGCTCGCGGCGGACGCGCTCGCGGCCGACGCAGAGGACGGTGCAGACGGGGTGGACGCATCGGTGGAGGTCGGGTCGGGTCTCGGGTCTCGGGGCATGGCGCGCGGAATCCTAGGGGCTCTGCGGCCTGGGAGCGACCTCGCTTCGGGACCGCCGCCGCCGCGACCTCCCGGATCGCTCTTCGGGATGGGGTAGACTCCGCGACGTCGGCCGGAGGAAGCGCGTGCAGGAGATCATCCGCGAGCTGCTGGAGCTGCAGGGTCGGGAGGGCTGGCTGCGCCCCGACAGTCTCCGGGCCCTGGCGGAGCGTCTGCGCGTTCCGCTGCACCGGATCGAGAGCGTCTCCAGCTTCTACCCGCATTTTCGCCGGGAGCCCCGGACGGCGCTCGAGGTCGCGGTCTGTCGCGATCTGTCCTGTCGGCTCGCAGGGGCCGAGGAGGCCGCCCGGGGGCTTCGCGAGCAGGCGTCGGCGCGCGGCGACTTCCGGGTGCGTGAGGTCTCCTGTCTCGGGCGCTGCGATCGGGCGCCCGCAGCGGCGATCGGTGACGAGGTCGTCGATCCGTGCGACCTCGAGGCGCTCGGCTGGCGACTCGAGGCGCTCGATGCGGAGGAAGGCGTTGCGAGGGCGCGACCGCCTCGCGCCTGGCCCGAGGTGGACCCCTACGCCCCGCTCGATGCGTCCTCCGACGGGCCATCCGGCGCATCGTCCCTCGCGTCCTCTGCATCGCCCGCCGCCTCCTCCGGAGCCTCGCCCGGTGGACCGGCGGGAGGTCGCGACCTCGCGCCCTGGTCGGTGATCCGCGCGGCGCTCGAAGGGCCCCGCGAGGCCGCCGTGGCGATCCTCGAGGAGGCGGGACTGCGCGGCATGGGCGGCGCGGGCTTCCCGACCGCGCGCAAGTGGTCGCTCGTGGCGGCGGAGCCCGGCGGACCCAAGCACGTGATCTGCAACGCCGACGAGAGCGAGCCGGGGACGTTCAAGGATCGGGAGCTGCTCCACGACCTTCCGCATCTCGTGATCGAGGGCATGCTGCTCGCGGCCTGGTGCGTCGGAGCGGTGCGCGGCACGATCTTCATCCGTCACGAGTACGAGCCCGAGCGCCGCCGGGTGCAGGCCGCGATCGAGGCGGCGCGCGCCGCGGGAGCGCTCGGCGAGGGGATCTTCGGCTCGGCGCTCTGCTTCGACATCGAGGTCTTCGTCTCACCGGGCGGCTACATCCTCGGAGAGGAGACGGCCCTGCTCGAATGTCTGGAGGGGCGTCGAGGCGAGCCGCGCAACAAGCCTCCCTTCCCGGGGAGCGAGGGCCTCTTCGGCCGACCGACCCTGATCAACAACGTCGAGACCCTCGTGCATGCGGTGGGCATCCTCCATCGAGGCGCCTCCTGGTGGAATGCGCTGGGACGGGAGGGCTTCCAGGGACACAAGTTCCTGTCGGTGAGCGGGGACGTCGAGAGTCCGGGCGTCGGACTCTTCGCGTTCGGGACGCCGCTGCGGGAGATCCTCGCGCGGCACGGCGGAATGAAGGAGGGAGCCCGACTGCTCGCGGTCGCGCCGGGCGGCGCCTCGAGCTCCTTTCTCGGAACCGAGGCGCTCGACCTGCCGCTCGACTTCGACGCGATCCGGCAGGCGGGCAGCATGCTGGGCTCCGGAGCGCCGATCTTCGTCGCAGACGGGCGCGATCTGCTGGACGTCGGGCTGAACGTGACCCGCTTCTTCCGCAACGAGTCCTGCGGCAAATGCGTCCCCTGTCGCGTGGGCTCCGAGAAGGCGGTCGCATTGCTGGAGGGATCGGCCTCGCTCTCGGCCGACGACGCGGCGTGGCTGCGCGCGCTGCACGCGACGATGGGACAGACGAGCATCTGCGGTCTCGGGCAGGTCGCGCTCGGCCCCCTGCTCTCGATCGTGGATCGCTTCCCGGACCGGGTGCAGCATGCCGATCAGGATTGAGCGGACGGAGCGGGCGGCTCGGACGCCGAGCACGGAGCGGACGGCTCGGACGCCGCGGACGATGCCGCGGACGACGCCGACGATGGGCTCCACGGGGCCGACGCCATGAGGCGGGCCGGTCGCGCGGGCATCGTGCTCTGCGGCGGTCGCTCGTCCCGCATGGGACGCCCGAAGGCGTGGCTGCCGTGGTTCGGTCCGACGCTGATCGAGCACGTCCTGTCGCAGCTTCGGCCGGTGGTGGACGAGCTGATCGTCGTGCGCTCGGCCGTGCTCGAGCTCCCGCCGCTGGGCCGCGACGTGCGGGTCGTGACCGATCGCGAGCCCGATCGAGGACCGCTGGCCGGTCTCCGCGAGGGCTTGTCCGCGGCTCGCGCCGATCTCGCCTTCGTGACGAGCACCGACGCCCCCTTCGTGACACCGGAACATGTCGCTCGCCTGCTGGATCTCGAGGCCCCCGTGGCGCCGGTGGCAGAGGGACGGACGCAGGTCCTCTCGGCCGTCTATCCCTGCTCGGCCTGGAAGGAGGCGGCCGATCTCCTCGAGCAGGGGATCGCCCGACCGCTCGCCCTGCTCGAGCGCGTCGGCTACGCGCCCCTCGACCTCGGAGAGCGGGCGGGCGGCGCTGAAGACCGCCGTGGCGGCGACCCGGACATCGTCCGGCGATCGTCTCCCCCGGCCTGGCGAGGCTTCAACACGCCCACCGAATATCTCGACTGCGCCCGCCTCGTCGATCCGGGAGCGCAGGCCGAGGTCGAGCTGCTCGGCCGCGCCGCTCTCGGGGTCGAAGAGCGATGTCTGTCAGTGCCGATCGGGACGCTCTCCGAGGTCCTCGCCCGGATTCCCTCGCGCGTCCGACTGGTCGAGGGCGGTCGGGTGGCGACCGCCCATCTCGTCTCGCTGGGCGGCCGCGCGCTGGTGCGCGACGGAGGCCTGCCGGTGGGACCCGGCGAGCGTGTCAGCGTGCTCGACTCCCAGGCCGGAGGCTAGGCGCATGCATCGCTCGCCTCCCGCGCCGTCGCCTTGCCCTCTGCATGGATTCCACGGGCAGTATTGGCGCTTCGACCTCACACGCGGCGAAGGGGAGCTCGTCCCGATCGAGCGCCTCGTCTTGCGGCGCACGCTCGGCGGCGTCGGGCTCGGGACCTGGCTCCTGCATCGCGAGTCGCCCGTGGGAGTGGATCCCCTGGCACCGGAGGCCCCGCTCGTCTTCGCCTTCTCGCCGCTGGTGGGCACGGCCCTGACGACCTCGGCGAAGTTCGCGGTGGTCGCGAAGTCCCCGCTCACCGGGGGCGTGAGCGACGCGCTCGCGAGCAGCCACTTCGCGATCGCGGGCAAGCAGCTCGGCGTCGACGCGATCGTGCTCGTCGGCGCGTGCGAGCAGCCTTCGGAGCTCGTCGGGGGCCGGCTGCGGCCGACGGAGAGCTGGGGACGATCCGCGGCCGACACCGCCCGCGCGCTGCGCTCCTT
>CAYXLY010000288.1:0-6129 GCA_964466005.1 uncultured Spirochaetaceae bacterium
AGACGTCGTA
The DNA here is from genome assembly GCA_964466005.1 of uncultured Spirochaetaceae bacterium. Lineage (GTDB taxonomy): Bacteria > Myxococcota_A > UBA9160 > UBA9160 > UBA4427 > UBA4427. The sequence continues at coordinate 11 of CAYXLY010000288.1, forward strand.
GACCGGAGTGCGCGCGGCACCTGCGGCGGCTCCCTCCTCGTCGGCCCGGGCGGAGGCGACGAGTCCGAGCGCGAGTCCGAGCGCGACTGCGACGGAACGGAGCGCGGCGCGCCCGCGCCGGCGCCCGCGCCCGCGCGGGTCGCGTTGGAGCGAGGGGAGGCTCGCGGGACGGGAGGGGAGTCGACTGGAAGCGGACAAGGCTCATTCCTCGGGTGGGGCGGATCCGGTCGCGTGACGCACATCCGGCGGGTGGCTGATGGGAGACGACGCACGACGCCGGTCGCTCAGTCGCGGAGCTCGAAGTGGATCCGGAGCGCGAGACGCGAGGCGATGTCGCGGCCCGCGCGCTGGGCGGGTCGAAAGATGGAGTGCCGGACCGCCCGGCGAGCCGAGGCGTCGAACTCGGCTCCGCCGCTCTCGAGAACGGAGGCGTGGGCGACCTCGCCGAGCTCGTCGATCCAGGCCTCGACGATGACCCGCGACTCCCGACCCTCGCGTCGGGCCCGACGCGGATAGTCGGGTCGGATGGGCCAGCGGGGCCGCGCGACGCGGTCGACCTCCCCGGGCCCGGGCCAGCCGGAGGGTCCGGTCGATCGGCCAGGGGCTCCGGCGCCGGTCCCGGCCCTCGCATGAAGAGCGGCGGGACGCGGAGCCGTCCCGCTCTCGGGAGAGCCCACGCTCGACCCGAGCCCGGAAGGGCCCTGGGCGCCGCTGGGCTCCAGTGCGGCTTCAGCGTCAGCGCCGTCCGCATTGGCGAAGGATGCTGCAGAGGACTCGGCGGAGGCCACGTCTTCCGCGGCGGTCGGAGAGGCCTCGGGGACGGCCTCGGGAGCGGAGGCCGCGGACACGGACGATGGAGCGCCCCGGGAGGATGAGGCGGCGTCTCCGGCGCGTCCGGAACGGATGTCTCGTTCCGGTCGACCGGGCGCCGCGCTGGGCGACGTCGTCTCGATCGGAGAGGAGCCATCCGAGCCGAGTGCCGGTCGCGGCTCGTCGGGAGCCGGAGACAAGGAGGCCCAGAGGATGCCGGCGGGCGCCGCATGCCCCCCCGTCCCTGCGGCCATGCCCTGACCCGGGTCAGGGCCCCCCGGATCCCCAGAGAGGAGAGCCATGAGCGCGAGCAGGCCCCCATGGAGGGTGATGGAGAGTGCGAAGGCCGGAGTTCTCATCGGTCGATTCGATGCCCGCCGCGTCTCGTTTCCGTCGGATCGGGGGACGGAGCTCCGTGAAATGCCGACCCTCGTGGTCGCGCGAGCGAAGGGCCCCATCGCTATTCCTGATGGGGAATAAAGACGAGAGGGGGATAGCACGACCCGGATCGCCGAGCCAACGGCGTCCAGGACCCCATTCCCGCCGCCCGCGCCCACAGCGTCCTCTGCCGAACGGAAGGGGGCTCCTCGCCGTCGTCCCGGTCCCCGAGCCGGAATCCGCCATGCTGGCGCTCTGCTCTCTCCTGGCGACGGGCTGCGTGACCCGGGCGAGGCGACGAAGAGCCGCCTGAGCCGGGAGCGCGCCGACCGGCGCGCGGCTATCGACGCGGTGCGGCCAGCGGGCCCTCATGGGAGGAGGCTGCCAGTCGCTCCAGATTGGAGCGATCGCCGACGGCGATCACCCGGTCTCCAGCGAGCAACACGTCGTCGCCCTGGGGATGGAGCCTCGGCTCGTCCTCGCCGCGCTGGATCGCGATGATCGAGATCCAGAGGTCGCGCGCCGGGAGGTCGCGAAGAGCGAGGCCGTCGAGCGGACTTCCATCGGCGAGCACCACCTCCTCGAGGGCGATCTCGGGACCCGTGGCCGGATCGAAGAGCTCGAGGAACTCGACGACTCCTGGACGGGTGAGCGCGTTCGCGATGCGCTGACCGGCGAGCTGATGGGGCGAGATCACGCGGCTCGCGCCGGAGAGCTGGAGTCGGTGGGTTCCGGCCGAGGACTCGGCACGGGCGTGGATCTGGATCGTCGGCGCGAGCTCGCGGGCCGACAGTGCGATGAAGACGTTGTCGGGGTCGCTGGGGGTGGCGGCGACGAGCGCCCGGGCCCTGCGGATGCCGGCGGCCTCGAGCACCTCCTCTTCGAGGGCCGAGCCCTCGATGAAGGTCCAGCCCGCGCTCTCGCACTCGCGCTGCAAGCTCGCGTCGCGGTCGATGACCACGACGTCGACGTCCCCGAGCCGCTCGCAGACGACACGTCCGAGGCGCCCGAATCCGCAGACGATGACATGCCCCTCGAGTCGATCGATGGCCAGCTGCATGCTCCTCCTCCCGAGAATCTCGCGAACCCGTCCCTCGATCACGAAGCCGGCCAGCGTCCCCGCCGCATGGAAGACGACTCCGAAGCCGACGATGATGAGGCCGATCGTGAAGCCGCGCCCGACGTCCGAGAGCGGGCGGACCTCGTCGTATCCGACCGTCGAGAGCGTGATCACGGTCATGTAGAGCGCATCGAGAAGCGGCAGGCCCTCGATCGCCATGTAGCCCGCAGCGCCCGTCGCCGTCAGCAGGATGAGCAGGATCGCGGCACGCAGCAGTCGTCCGTCGCGAAGCACGAGCGATGTCGCGCTCACGCGCAGTGCTCTTCCAGGTCTCGTCATCGACGCGGGTGCTTTCCTCTCGCGGTCCGGGTCCGGGCTCCGGACGCCCCTGCGTCTCCGGGGCCCTGAAGGCCGTGGGCGCCTCAGCGCGGGTGCGCACGAGATCGGAAGGGTATCGGAGCGGGACCGGGTCCACCTGCATCCGGCCCGGATCGTCGCTCTCGCCGGATCCGCCGCGACTCGTCGAGGTAGCCGCGCCAGTAGTGGGCGCGATGGGCGGCCGCGAAGCGCTCCGCGTCCGGCCCTCGCCGCGACGACGACGCGACCCACTCGGCGCGCAGGCGCCTCAGATGAAGGGAGAGCCAGCTCGAGACGCCGCGAGGCACTCGCTTGCCCTTCAGCCGTGCCGAGCCGCGCCCGACGCGCTCGGCACGGCCGAGCAGCCAGTCGACGGTGGTCTGCTCGGGCGTGATCCGATGCTCGACGCGTGCGTCGGGCACATGGACGATGCGCTCGCCGGCGGCGCGCAGGCGGAGCAGGAGCTCGTACTCGCTGCCCTGGGCATAGGATCGTCGGGAGCCCGGGCCGAGCTTCCCGTCGAAGCGAATCCGCTCGAAGACGGACGCTCGAAGGGCGAGATTGGCGCCGTAGGGGAGACTCTCCGTGTAGCCCTCGGGCTCTTCCGGCTTGCGCCCGAACGCCTCGGCCGCGAGCGGGAAGCCCGGATCGCGAATCCAGGCGGGCGTCCCGGGCGGAAAGCGCGGCAGGATCGGTCCGCCGAAGATCGAGGCTCGGGGCCATCTCCGGCTCGCGACGAGCAGGGCCTCGAGCCAGCCGGGACTCGCGATCACGTCGTCGTCCGTGAAGGTCAGCAGCTGGCCGAGGGCCAGATCGAGCCCGACGTTCAGCGCGCGATTCTTGCCGCGACGGGGCTCGCTCGCGACGACGAGAGGGAGCCTCGAGCGCATCGAGTCGAGCAGGCGCGCGGTGTCGTCACGGCTCCCGTTGTCGATGACGATGACCTCCCAGCTCGCCGAAGGCGGGGACGCGGCGATGGAGAGGAGCGTCCGTTCCAGGCTGCAGGCGCGGTCCCGGGTGGCAATCAGGACGGAGAGGCTCTTCATCGCTCGGCCCCGATCGCGTGGATGACGAAGGAGTCGTCGCCGTAGTTGGTGATGGCGAGATGCCGGCCGTCCTGCGAGACGCCGACTCCATGGGGAAAGTCGAGAGGCGCCGAGGGACGCTCGAGGACCTGGACGCGTGGGCCGATCCGTCCACTCTCGGGATCGATGGCGAGCAGGACGGCGCGATCGTCACCCTGCTGCGTGACGACGACGAAGCGGTCTCCTCCGAGGAAACGCACGTCGTCCGGGCAGCACGGTCGGAGTCCCCATCCGGCCACGGCCAGGGGCGATCGCTCGATGCCGTGCCGCGGATCGAATGCATGGAGGGCCAGATGCCCTCGCCGCCCGAGTCGACGTCTCTTGCGGCCGACGTTCGGCCCATGGCAGACGATCACCCGGCGTCCATCGGACGAGAAGTCGATGCCCTTGGGCACGAGCGGGAAGAGATCGTTCTCCAGGTCCTGGAGGGGCTCGGTCGACAGCTCGTTCGGGCCGCCGCCCTGCACGAGCCGGTAGACGCGGATCCTTCCCGGCCGATCGATCGTCGTGTAGGCGAGGAAGCGTCCGCAGGGAGAGAAGGCGACTCCGTGTGCCTTCTCGTCGATCGGATCGGCGACCCTCGCCAGCGGGCGGGAGGCGATGCGATGCGTGGAGGGATCCACGCCGACCAGATGGACCACACCGACCCTGGAGTCCGTGATGGCGAGCAGCCCGCCATCCGGGGTGAACGCGAGATTCTCGGGACTCTGCAGCCAGTCGAGTCCCTCGATGCGCTGCACGGGCGACAGACGACCGGAGGAGGCATCGAAGCAGTAGCTGTCCACGGTTCGTCCGAGCACGTTCACGGTGGCGAGATGGTTGCCGTGGAACCACGCGACGCCGCTACAGGTCGCGTGGCGCAGACGCCCGTTGCACTGCCAGGGCGTGTAGTCGTCGGGAGCGTGGAGGATCGAGTCGGGCGTCGTCTGCACGACCATCGGGCTCGGAGAGACCACCTCCCGCGCGGTCGATCGGGCAGCCAGGCGTCGCATCGAGGGGAGGCCTCGTGTCCCTGTCCATCCCAGCTGCTTCCACACGAGTGCATCTCCAGCCCGTCGCTCCGACGAGCTCCGGTGCAGAAGGATAGCCGGACGGAAGCGGCGCTCGTGGAAGTCGCCCTGCTTCCGGGCAGAGCCACGGAGCGCGGGCTCGATGGTTTCGCTGGGAAATTGGCTCCCCGGGCAGGACTCGAACCTGCGACAAGGCGGTTAACAGCCGCCTGCTCTACCAGCTGAGCTACCGGGGAACGATCGCTCGGGCGCGCCGAGTTTAGGGACTGACGGCCCGATCGCAACGTCATCGAGTCGGTGGGAGCGGAGAGCCTGGCCGGTCGGGAGATCGATCCGGCGGAAGCGGAGACATCCCGCAGGGAGAGGCAGGGCCGGGGAGCCGAGCGAGACCTCAGAGGTCGACGCGAATCTCGAGGATCTCCAGCTCCCGGACTCCCTTGGGCACCTTGACCGTCACCTCGTCACCCGCCTCCTTGCCCATCAAGGCCTGCGCGACCGGAGAGGTCACCGAGATGAGACCCTTCTTGGCATCGGCCTCGTCCTCGCCCACGATCGTGTAGGTGACCTCATCGTCCGTCTCGACGTCCGTGAGGACCACCGTCGCCCCGAACCGGACCTTGTCGCCGTCCTGGCCCCTCGGGTCGATCACCTGGGCGCGAGCGATCTTGTCGTCGAGCATCGCGATGCGGCCCGCGATGTGGGCCTGCTTCTCCTTGGCGGCGTGGTACTCGGCATTCTCGGAGAGGTCGCCGTGGGCGATCGCTTCCTCGATGTCCTTGACGTTGGCGGGCCGCTCGACGGTCTTCAGCCGCCGCAGCTCCTCCTTCAACGCTTCGTAGCCATGCGGAGTCATCGGGACTCGCGGGTCCATTCGCTTCCTCGCTCGGGTCGTGCTCCAGGCGCGTGCCGTTCGGTCTGTTCGGGCGGAATACGCCGGATGGCGTCGTCGCCGAAGGGGCCTGGCGGGGATCGAAGAAGGAAATAGGCTACCCACCGCGCAGCGGCGGGGCAAGATCGCTGCCCCTTCGGGGCATCGAGCTGGGGTGGCTCGAGGGGCTCCGGTCGAGCGCCCAGCCAAGAGGAGGCCCATGCGACGGGATCCGGAACGGGAGGACATGCGCGATCACGAGGACGAGAAGGAGGATTCGGAGCCGAGCAAGCCGCCGCCGCACGTCTTCGTCCGGTCGGCGCTCGTCTTCTACGGGGTGATGGGCTGCATCGCGCTCTTCTGGCGCATGGCGGCCTCGGGAGAATCGATCCTCCATCCCTCGCCCGCAGAGGCGGCTCGCGCGATGGACACCCTGAGCGCGATCGCCGTCGGCGCAGTGTTCGGGGGGCTCGCCGTCGGGCTCTCGGAGCTGCTCACGCGCTGGAGCGACGCCGGGCGGGCGCTCGCCGACACCCTGGGCCGAAGCCTCG